>NZ_DVEA01000114.1:0-8196 GCF_015295965.1 Thermoleptolyngbya sp. M55_K2018_002 | reverse complement strand
TCGTAGGCATCGATGGCTTCGGCGGTGCGCCCCAGTACCCGCAGCCGCTCGGCCTCTAGCAGCAGGTGGCGATGCAGGTAGTTGGCAGGGCAATAGGTGGCCCAGCGCTTGGTCATTCGCAGAAACTTGTCAATCTGGCGCAGATATTGCCGCTGCACCTGGGGCGAAACGCTGTTGTAGCGGGCGAGATAAGATAGCGGCCAATAAAAATATAAGAGGGCATAAAGCGAGGTCATGGGCGACGATTCTTGATATGCCACAGCCTGTTTTCCGGTTTTAATCGCCGTGGCATAGTCGCCGATGTGATACGCCCAGATCACCTTGGCAATGGAGCCGTAGAATAGGGGAACTCCCAGTTGTCTGTCGATAAACTGGGGAATCATTTCGTCTTCGTTGTAGATGCTGCCGACCAGGCGATTCGCGTAGCGATCTGTTCCAGAATCGCCTGCGATGCCCTGGCCGCGCAGGTGCAGTACCAGTTGATGCCAGGGCAGCATGGAATAGACCACCTGCTCCTGTCCAAAGCTGAGGAGTTGGGTTTCGTATTGCTGAAAGGCTTCGGCTACCTCATACAGCGGTTCGCCCAGCAGCAGTTGGTGAAAGCAGTAGACCGAGGCGGCCAGCGAGGCGGCCTCCTGGTTGCCCAGTTCCAGTCCTTCGGCATAGGCGGCGAGGAGTTCGGGGAGCGATCGCCGCAGGGGTTCTTTCCAGTGGCGCAGACAGCTTTCATATCCGACAATGACGATTGTTTTGAACTGGCGGGCATTGAGCCGTTCTATGACTCGCAGGCTGAGTTGACCAAAGTCATAGGCTCGGTCGATATCCCCCAGCCCCGCCCGCAGCATCACGCCATAGGCCACGCCCTGCACTGCCGTCTGGGGCGAACTGCCGTATTTGACGACCAGATTGATCACGCGCAGTGCCGTTACGGCAATCAGATAAGGTGCGGCATTGGCGGCGGCGATGATCGGCGAACCAACGAGCCGCATGATCGCTTCTTTGACCGGATCGGTCATCGGTGGCAGCGCCTCCAGATCGCGGGAAGAGCGGTTGCCGATGACCAAAAAGCGCGTCCGCATTAGCTCCAGCCCGACCTGGAGGCGACTGGGATGGCGAGGGATCTTTAGCCCCAGACGGTTGGCCGCCGTCACAAAGATATCCAGCGCCGCGTCCATGTTGTTTTGGGCGGAGTAGGCGGAGATTTGCGTCTGATAAGCCTTTACGGTGTCTAGGTCGGCGCGGGCGTGATGCAGGATCGTGTCGGCAAGCTGGTTGACCAGATCAAAATCGCCTTTCAGGTAAGCGGCTTCGGCAGCTTCTTCGTGCAGTGCCAGGGTGAGTTCGTATTGGTTTAGCCAGCTCTGTTGGTCGAGCAGGTCGGCTCCGGCCCGCAAATAGCGCAGCGCCGTGTCGTAGGCGTTGGATTCTTTCGCCTTTGTGCCTGCTTGCAGGTTGAGCCGCGCCAGTTCGTGCCGCTCGACGGCGTGGGCGATCAACCCTGCGCCCGTGTTCAGGTGGTTCACAATGTCGAACAGGCGATCTTCCTGCTGTTCGGCGGAACTGTGGGTGAGGAGCGATCGCCCGATGCGGTAGTGGATGGTTTCGCGCTCGGTTTCGGGAATCAGCGAGTAGGCCGCCTGCTGCACTCGGTCGTGTAGAAACCGGAAGGTCAGGTCACGGTTTCGGGACGGGTCGCTCTGCCACTCCTCTGCACCAGACAACTCCTGCCCATTCTGCTCCAGGCTGGCAAACGGATAGCCCTCACCCAGCGGCATCACCAGCCCTTCCTCGACGCTCTGCCACAGGTCGGTGGCCACTGCGCTCTGGGGCAAGTCGGCGGCGATCGCCAGCGTGGGCACGTCGAACTGGTTGCCCAGGCAGGCCGCCAGCCGCAGTACCCGCTGAGTGTTGGGTTCCAGCTTCTGGATCTTGTCGGCCATTAGCTCGACGACATCTTCTGGTAAGCCCGTATCACGAATCTGGCTCAGATCCCACTGCCAGTTTCCTGACGACGCATCGTAGTTGAGTAGCCCTTCGGTATACAGCGACTTGAGAAATTCCGTCAGAAAAAACGGGTTGCCTTCCGTAATCTGCATGACGTAGCTGGCCAGGGGGGCGATCGCCTGCGGTTCGGCACAACAGGTATCGGCCACGATCTGCTGCACCGTGTCCGCATTCAGCGGGGCCAGGTCGATCTGGTTGACCCGCACGCCCGCCTGCCGAATCTGTTCCAGCGTCAGCATCAGCGGGTGGGCCCGGCTGACTTCGTTGCTGCGGTAGGCTCCTACCAAAAATAGGTAGCGGCTGTCGGGCGCAGTCAGCAGGCGCTCAATTAACTTTAGCGAGGCTACATCCGCCCATTGCAGGTCGTCTAGGAACATCACCAGCGGGTGTTCTGCCTGGGTAAACACCTGGATAAAATTCTGAAACACCAGGTTAAAGCGATTCTGGGTCGCATCGGGAGCCAGCAGCGGCACCTCCGGCTGGGGGCCGATAATTAGCTCGACTTCAGGAATCACCTCGATCACGACCTGACCGTTGCGCCCCAGCGCTTTCGACAGCAGCGCTTTCCAGCGGTCGATTTGCGTCTGGCTCTCGGTCAACAGTTGCTGTATTAGCTCCTGAAACGCCTGAATCAGCGCCGAGTAAGGAATATTTCGCTGAAACTGGTCGTATTTGCCCGCGATGAAATAGCCCTTGTGGCGCGTGATGGGTTTGTAGATTTCCTGTACCAGCGACGACTTGCCAATGCCCGAATAGCCCGCCACCAGCATCACCTCACTGCGTCCGGCGGCCGCCATCACCGCCCGTAGCGCTGGCAGCTTGGACGGGGTCATCGGTTCTCCAATCGGTTCTCTATCCGCTTGCCCCCGTGCTGTTGATCCTGCGGTCGCTGCTTGGGCCGCTGCCACCCGCTCAAAGCCATCCAGCAAAAGCTGCACCTCTCGCTCGCGCCCGTAGAGCTTTTGGGGAATCTGGAAGCGGCCAGAAGCGTCGTCTTGCCCCAGCGGAAAGGGGGCGATCGCCCCAGTGGCCCGCAGGTCTACGAGACAGCGCTCCAGATCGGTCTTGAGTCCGTAGGCGCTCTGGTAGCGGTCTTCGGCGTTTTTGGCCAGCAGTTTTAGCACAATTTGCGAGAGGACGGGCGGCACAGCCGGATTTGCGTCGTGGGGCGGGTCGGGCTGCTTGGCCAGGTGGCTATGGATTAGCTCCATCGGGTCAGACGTGCTAAAGGGCGGACTGCCCGTCAGCAGTTCATACAGCGTCGCCCCCAGCGAGTAAAAATCAGTACGATAGTCTAGCGAGCGGTTCATCCGCCCGGTCTGCTCTGGCGATAGGTAGGCTAGCGTGCCTTCCAGCCGATTCAGCGTTTGCAGAGTCGGGTTTTCGCGCGACAGCACCGTGGCATTGCCAAAGTCGATCAGCCCAATGCGGCCCGTGTCTGCGTCATACACCACGTTGGCGGGGTTCACGTCTTTGTGAATCACGTTGGCGGCATGAACCTGGCCCAGAATGTCGGTGAGGGCGATCGCCACCGACAGCACCTCTGGCATATCGAGCGATCGCCTCAGCAGCAGCCGTTGCAGCGACTCGCCGCCAAAGTCCTCCAGCACCAGCACCACGCCGCTCTGATGTGGCTCCAGTCCATAGACGCGGCTGATCCCGTCCACTGCCGACAGCCGATTCAAAATCTCATGCTCCAGCCGAAACCGCGCCAGTTCCTCTAGTGAGGGATAGTCTGATTGAGTGATCTTGAGGATTACAGGCACGCCATCCGACTCGCGCCTAGCCCGATACACCACCGAGCGGCTGCTCGTGTGGAGTGGGGTCAGCCCTTCATAGCCCGCAATTACGACCATGCCGGAGGAGCGCTAAAACAACTAAAACAAAAACTGGGTTCTCAGGATGATACTGTAGACCGGCGGATTTTCGCTGAAATTATTCGGGTTAAACGACACAAAAAACATCGGCACTAGCCCTACATTGTCATTCAGCGGAAAGTAGTAGCTGGCCAGCACATCGACCTGCGTGCCGCCATCGCCATAGCCCCCTACCAGAAACTCCTCACCATCCGTCACGTCAAACGGAATCGTCGCCGCCAGCGTGCCCAGCGCCCCCGGCTTGCCCAGGTCGGGAAAGGCAAAGCCCAGTTGAAACGCCTGCACTTCGACATTGCCACCCTCCCGCAGGGGATTGATCGGGTCAATCTCCGACGTGCTAAAGGAATAGCGCCCAAACACCGCAAAGCGAGGCGATAGTGCCCAGTCAAAATTCAGCACAAAATTGTGGGCGATGATGTCGTCCACCGTGCCGCCAAAGCCGTCATCCACCGCGCCCCGCAGCGAAGTCAGTAAAAAAGGAAACACCGCCAACCCTTCGGGCACACCCGGAAACGGCGGCGGCGCTTCTAGCCGACTGCGGTTATACAGCAGGCGAATATTGGCGTTAAAGCTGGGGGAATAGGTCAGTTCTGCCAGGATATTGTTATTGCCGTTAAAAAAGCCCCGGCGGGGATTGGCCGGGCCATCGCCGCCAGGGGAAATAAAGGGTTCGTCAAAAATTTGCTGCGATCGGTCATTGCGAGACAGATAGCCCGCCCGCAGCAGCCATTGGGGGCTGAGCGTCCACTCAAACAAGCCGCCTGCCCCCGATAGCCCGTTGCCTGCCAGCGTGCTTTGGTAGAAATTTAGCCCGCTGGAGCCGAAAACGATGTTGGTAAACGGGTTTTGGTCGAAATGGCGAAACGGCAGGATGCGCGGCCCCACCACCAGCCGAAAGTCTTCGCTAAACAGCGGAAAGGCGTACTTTAGCTCGAATAACCCGACAGAATTGGGCGACAGCGGCGTAACGGGGTTGGAATCGGCGTAGGGGATGCCAAAGCTGCTGGTGAATCCGGCAGAGCTGAAGGCGCTGGCGGGCGGGTCGCCGTTGCCCATTGCCAGGATCATCGTCAGTTCGTCGGTCTGCTGAAAAGACCCCGTAAAGACGAAGTAGGTCGAATAGCTGAGGGTGGTGGAGGGATCATCTCGCACGGTTTCCACCACCGGATCGCCAAACTGCCCCGTTTGCAGGTCAAACTGGCGGGCCGGCCGCCGCGCTGCCGGACTCACACCCGGAACCGTGATGCCTTCGGCCAAAATGTCGCCGCCTGCAAAGGCGTGGCTGAAGTTAAAAGAGGCCAGCGTGTTAAACCGCAGCGTGGTGGAAAACTGGTTGGCTTCCAGTTCAGAAACGGCGGCCTCTAGTTCATCCAGGCGATCGCCCAGGGTGGCCAGTTCGGGTGCAAACTCGCGCTGGAGGGCTTCGATGCGGGCGATCGCCTCCGGATCAAGCTGCTCTAGCCGTCCCGTCACTGCATCCAGACAGGCTGCCAGCCCCGCTGCAAACTCGTAGCGCGTCATCGCCTGCCCGCCCCGATACAGCCCGCTGGGGTAGCCCTCCAGACAGTCCAGCCCGCCCTGGGCTTCGTCATTGGCCAGGTAGGCCAGCGCCTCATAGGCCCAGTCGCCCGGACTGACATCGGCAAGCTGCGAAACCGAAGTCACCTGCGCCATCTGGTCTACCGCCAGCCCGTCTAGCTCTGCGGATGGGGCGGCGGCTTCGGCGACAGATCCGGCTTGATACGCGGTGTGGTCTAGGGCAGATTCATCCAGGGCTTGCGAGTGGGCAGGAAATTCCAGCGCCAATAGGCCGAGCGACAGTCCCAGAATTGCCGAACATCCCTGGCGCAGCCGAATGCTAAAGCGTGTGCTGAGGGGAGGAATAGGACGGGCGATCGCCCGCTGTATCTGGAACGGAACGGAATATAAACCCACGATTTCAAATCCTCACACGCTTCAAAATCAGATTCAAAGATTCCCGCAAGGGCTTGTTCAAATTTCGTTCAAAAGCTTGTGCAAAGTTTTGTACAAAGCTGGTTTGAGAAGCATTGAAATCCACATTCAAGGCTGCCTTCACAACCTCGTTCAGAATGGCTAGATAAGGGTAGTCTGCCTTCCCCACTCAGGTTCGTACCAGCGTTCGCGGTCTTGTCGAACTCCTGTCAGAGTCTTGTCCACAATCACATCCTGCAATCACATCTTGCACATCAGCAGACTCTAAAAACGTTTCTAGAACGCTTTATTTGCCCGCTTTATCTGCCCGCTTTATCTGCCCGCTTTATCTACCTGCACTATCTGCCCTAGATGCACGCTCACTACCGCAAATTTGCATTGCAGGCGAATAATCTACGAGTACTATATAGTAAGTCCGAGTCAAAAACTAGCCGTCTATCAAAATGGGATTCTGAGCAGAACTTTGTGAGTCTAGCCTGGCTGTTTATCCCGATTTCTCTCGTGGCGCTGGGCCTGGCAGGCGGCTACTTTCCGCAGTTGCGCCGCGCCGTGATGGAGTTGCCTCGCCCCCGGGCATTGCAAACCGATGCCGAGTGGGCGGTCGCTTCGCCGCCGCTAATTTCGGTCGTGATTCCGATGTACAACGAGGCTGAAAACCTGGAGGGCTGTATTCGCTCGGTGCTGGACTGCACAAGTCTATCTGCCAACCGCCTCCAGGTCTGGGTGATCGACGACCAATCTACCGACGACACACTGGCGCAGTTGTATGACCTGCAAGCGCGACTGGCTGATCCCCGGCTGCATATCCTGGCGGGCCAGCCCCAACCCGCGAACCAGCGCTGGTCTGGTAAGAACTGGGCCTGCTTTCAAGCCTCGCAGCACGTAGACGACGACTGGCTGCTGTTTATTGATGCGGACGTGCGGCTCAAGCCGGGGGCGATCGCCTCGATGGTGCAAACGGCGATCGCCCTTCAGGCAGACCTGCTCACCTGCATTCCGCAAGTGGTCAGCGGGTCGCTGGTGGAATGGCTGGTGCAGCCGCTGATGTTTGCCAATGCCGCAGTCACGTTTAATTCTGAAGCCGTGCGCGATCCAAAGTCGCCGACGACCTACGCGCTGGGTCCCTGCCTGCTGTTTTCGCGGGAGAGCTACGCGGCGGCAGGCGGCCACGGCGGCATCGGCGCGGAGGTTGCAGAAGATGTTGCCTTTGCCCGCACGCTCAAGCATCAGGGCTTTCGAGTGGTGCATGTACTCGGTCGCGACCTGCTCAGCCTGCGGATGTATCGCTCCTTTGGAACCCTGTGGGAAGGCTGGACGAAGGTGCTTTACGTCGGCGCAAACTATAGCGTGCCGCTGATGCTGCTGCTGGCGCTGGTGATGCTGTCGATTTACACCGTGCCCTGGCTGGCGCTGGCGATCGCCCTCGCTTCCCTGTTCACCACTGGTGGCCTGGGCGGCTGGCTCTTGCTGCTGCTGGCGATCGCCGGCCTGGGGCTGCAATATGCCATTCGTGCCATCGGCTCCCATGCCCTGGGCACAACGACGCGCTATTGGTGGCTGCACGTCCTCAGCGGCCCGCTGATCACCGCGCTGGCGATCGCCTCTATTATCAAAGCCGAAACGGGCTGGGGCTGGACGTGGCGGGGGCGATCGCTGAAGCCGCTGCGTCGGGTTTCTTCGTCGCGCCACCGCTGAGGCAGATTTTGGATTTTAGATTGCCGATTTTGGATTTTAGATTGCCAGCCCAAAATCCAAAATCCAAAATCCAAAATCCAAAACCCACCTCACTCGTTCAGCAGCAGATAATACAACTGCCCCGGATGGTTGATTAGCCCAGCGCGATCGCCCGCAAGCTGCCCGCTGCCCATGTAGATATCGACGCGACCGGGCCCACGAATCGCGCCGCCGGTGTCCTGATCCAGCACGTAGCGGCTGACGCGGCGCGGGGTCAACTGTCCTGCTGCTTCCACCTGGGGAATGTCCGTGCGGATCAGCGCCAGGGCACCGGGCGGAAACACGGTCTTGTCGGTGGCGATCGCCCGCTCAGCGGTGACGGGTACGTTGAGAGAACCGATGGGCGGCGCACCGGCCGTTTCTCGGAAAAACACAAACCGATTGTTGCGCGGAATGTAAACGTCTAACTCCGCCGGGTTGCGCCGAAAATAGTCCAGCACCACGGGCAGGCTCAGCCCCGCTTCTGGCACTTTGCCGTCGTTGATCAGTTCCCGCCCCAGGCTGACGTAGGCGTAGTCTGTGCGGCCCGCATAGCCAATGCTGAGGGTCGTGCCATCGGTCAGTTGCAGCCGCGCCGACCCCTGCACCTGGATCAAAAACGCTTCTAGGCGATCGCGCAACCAGGCAA
>NZ_DVEA01000359.1:0-1576 GCF_015295965.1 Thermoleptolyngbya sp. M55_K2018_002 | reverse complement strand
GGGTCAGTAAGCTGGTTCAAATTTCGCAGGGTCATGTGCAGCAGTAGCCCAGCGGGAATCAGAAAGCCCAGCAGGAGCGGGAGCGTGCAGGCGGCGATCGCCAGTCCGCTGCGCCAACCCGTCAGCCGAAAGCGGCTCTGGCTCTGGGACTTTCCGCGTTTTTGGTAATATCGCCCCTGGCGGCGAAACCACTGCTCCAGCAAGATCAGCGCCAGCACAAACAGCATCAGCAGCGCCGCCAGTTGAGACGCAGCCGCCCGTTCGCCCATGCCAAACCAGGTGCGATAGATGCCCGTGGTAAAGGTGTCTACGCTGAAATATTGCACCGTGCCAAAGTCGCCCAGGGTTTCCATCAGCGCCAGGGCCGTGCCAGCGGCGATCGCCGGCCGGGCCAGGGGCAGCGCCACCCGCCAAAAGCTCTTCCAGGGGTTGCAGCCCAGGCTACGGCTGGCTTCCAGCGTGCAGACCGACTGTTCCCCAAAGGCCACTCGCGCCAACAGGTAGACGTAGGGATAGAGCGTCAGCACCAGCAGCGCGATCGCCCCGCCCAGGGATCGAATCGGCGGAAACCAGTAGTCCTGCGCCGACTGGAACCCAAAGAGCGATCGCAGGCCCGTTTGCACCGGGCCGTAATAGTCCAGCAGTTCGGTGTAGGTGTAGGCCAGGAGATAGGCGGGAAAGGCCAGCGGCAGCAGCAGCGCCCAACTGAGAATGCTGCGTCCTGGAAACTGCGTCATCGTTACCAGCCAGGCCGTGCCTGTGCCCAGCACAACTACCCCCAGGCCCACGCCCAGCATGAGCGCCAGAGAATTTGCCACGTAGCGCCCCAGCACTGTGGAGGCGAGGTGTTGCCACACGTCCCAAGCGGGCGAAAACAGGCTGGCCGCCACTACCAGCACGGGCGCAGCAATCAGCAGGGCGATCGCCCCCACCGCCAGCGTCCACAGGTCTAGCCCGGACTTACTGCGAGTCAGATGCAATGTTGAAGGAAGCGCTCGGTTCTCTGATTTTGAGGCAGTCGTCATGTCATCATAAGGATTTGACAAGCATTTCTCTGGGTAGGCTGTCTGAAGGAGCCGCGCCATTGAGCCGCCCATAGTTGATTTTATGTCTCAATAACTTCCTTTAGTAAACCACAGCATGAATTCTTCGCCCGTTTTGCAGCTTGAGCAGGTGACGCGCCAGTTTCCCAATCGCCCTGCCCCCGCCGTGTCCAGCGTCAGCCTCAGCCTGGAACCGGGCGAGATTTTGGCACTGCTGGGGCCGTCGGGCTGCGGCAAAACGACGCTGCTGCGGCTGATTGCGGGCTTTGAGCAGCCCCAGCAAGGGCAGGTGGCGATCGCCGGCCGCGTGGTTGCCAATGCAGACGGCATAGTGCCGCCAGAGCAGCGCTCGGTGGGCATGGTGTTTCAAGACTTTGCCCTGTTTCCCCATCTCACGGTGCAGGAGAATATCGGCTTTGGGCTGGGGCGCGGCGGCAATTGGCAAACGCAGGTGACGGAGGCGATCGCCCTCGTTGGCCTGACCGGATACGAACGCGCCTACCCGCACGAACTCTCTGGCGGACAGCAGCAGC
>NZ_DVEA01000427.1:0-8217 GCF_015295965.1 Thermoleptolyngbya sp. M55_K2018_002 | reverse complement strand
GGATTCACCTCCGGAAGCTGACGACCCCACACCAGAGGAATCACCCGGTCTTTTTGACCCCACAGCAGCAAGATGGGTAAATCGACCGCTTGCAGCAAGGCTTTGGTATTCGGGCTAAAGTCTGTTTGAGTGCGAGCTTGCACCAGCCGACAGAGGACTTTTGCTGCACCGCGATCGCCCGCCGGAATCGTGAAGCTCTGCACCAGTTCGTCGGTAATGGCTTCGGGATTGGCATAGACCGCCCGCAGCACCGAGCGAACCACGCCCGGCCGCCGAATCACGCTGAACAGCGGCTTCAGCAGCAGCGGCGACGAGAAGAAAGATTCAATTTCGCCCACGAAGCTTTGTAGCTTACCGGGCAGCAACTCCTGGCGAGACGCGGGCAAGGTGAGCAGGATTAATCCCTGAACCAGAGCCGGATCAGTAGCGGCGATCGCCAGCGCCACCAGCGCCCCTAGCGAATGCCCCACCAGCACCACCGGCCGCCCCACAATTTCGCGGCAAAAGTCCCGCACCTGCGCCATCCACAGGTCTACTTTGTAGTTTGCCGACCCCTTTTCCGACGCACCAAACCCCAGCAAATCCAGCGCATAGACCGTGTGATGCTGGCTCAGCGGCTCCAGGTTTAGCCGCCACTGGGTCAGCGCTGCCCCAAACCCATGCAGGAACACAATCGGCACGGCATCCGGTGCGGGGGTTTGCGCCCTTAGATAGGTATAGCGAATCTGCCAGCCGCGCCATGCCCAGTCTCGCTGGGAGCCAAGCTGCGTGTGCCAGGGAAGCTGCGGAGACAAAGCAGGCATAGCGATCGCTAATCAAAACAACCTCCTCTTCATGCTATAGCAAGGGGCAAAGGGTTAGGGGCCGGGAGTCATTAGCGAAGCGGTACAGTATTCTGGTAGGTGCTTGGTCTTGGACACAGGAAAACCCTGAGTCTGAGAAAACGCCGAATCTGAGATTGATTGGGGAGAAATCCTGTTGTTTCATCTGCTCCCAGAGCAACCCCCCAAGCCTCAACCCCTGCCAGGATGCATCACCGCCCGACGCTATGAGTCTCTGCATCAACCCCCAATGCACCGAACCCAACCACCCCGGCAACGACGGCAGCCGCTTTTGCCAAAGCTGTGGGTCGGATCTGGTGCTGCGAGAGCGCTATCGCGTGATGCGGCTGATCAGCGACAAGAGCGGCTTTGGGCAGGTGTATGAAGCCTACGAGCGCAACGTACCCAAAATTCTGAAGGTGCTGAAGGAAATCCACAGCAGCCACAGCAAGGCCGTCGCCCTGTTTCAGCGAGAGGCAGTGGTGCTGAGCCAGTTGCGCCATCCCGGTGTGCCTGCGATCGAGCCAGATGGCTACTTCCAGTTTTTACCGCGCGGCAGCGAGTCGCCCCTGCATTGCATCATCATGGAAAAAATCGACGGGCCCAACCTGCGGGAATGGATGCGGCAGCAGGGCAACCACGGCATCAGCGAGGCGCAGGCGCGAAGGTGGATGCGGCAACTGACGGAGGTGCTGCATCTCGTGCATGAGCGCAACTATTTTCACCGGGATATCAAGCCTGAAAATATCATGCTGCGGTCGAATGGGCAGTTGGTGCTGGTGGACTTTGGCGCGGTGCGCGAGATGACCGCAACTTATCTGGCACAGCTAGGCGGCTCCGAAGGCGTGACCCGCATTAGCTCCGCAGGCTACACGCCGCCAGAGCAGGAAAGGGGGCAAGCGGTTCCCCAGTCCGACTTTTACGCGCTAGGGTGGACGTTTATTTACCTGCTGACGGGTAAGCAACCGACCGATCCGGACATTTACAATCCCCACGACAATAGCTTCCGCTGGCGGCAGTTTGCGCCGCAGGTGTCGGAGCCGTTTGCCGATTTTATTGACCATCTGATCGCGCCCAAAGCGAGCGATCGCCCCAATAGCACCCGCGAGATTCTGGAAGACCTGGCGGCGATCGCTCCACCCAGCAACCTGCCCCGCATCCAGGCTCTTGCTGCACTGCCCGCCGAACGTCCCTCATCGCCCAGAACGACCCAGCTTCAGCCCGCGCAGACCCAGGCCCAGCACACCTCGTTTCGCTGGAAGTATCCCTGGCTTTGGGGCAGTGCCGCAGCGCTGCTGATTGGGCTGGCGGGCTGGGGCGGCTGGCGGGCTTATCAGCAGTTCAGTGGTGGAATCGTTGCGGTGCAGCCGCTCGTCTCCAGCGCCACCCTCACAGGACACACCGGATTCATCAACCATGCCGTGTTCACACCAGACGGGCAGCGGTTAATCACCTGTGGCGCAGACCATCAGATTATCCTGTGGGACGTGGCCACCGGGCAGCCCCTCCGCACCCTCAAGGGGCACAGCAGCTACGTGAATGCGGTGGTGCTAAGCGGCAATGGACAAACGCTGGCGAGCGGCGGCGCAGATAATCAAATTTTGATATGGGATTTGCCCAGCGGCACAATCCGACATACGCTGGCCGGGCACACGAACGCGGTCAACGCGCTGGCGATCGCCTCGGATGGAACGCTGATCAGCGGCAGTGCGGATGGCACGGTGCGAACCTGGAACCTGACAACGGGGCAGCCGATCCACACCCTAGAGGAACATGACGGGTTCATCAATGCGATTGCTGTTAGCCCCGATGCCCGCACGATCGTCAGCGGGGGCACAGATACAACTCTGATGGTCTGGGATCTCAGGTCTGGAACGCAGCGACGAACGCTCAGCGGATTTACCGGAGTCATCAATGCGATCGCCTTTACGCCGGATGGTGTTGAGGTGTTGGCAGGCGGCACAGATCGAACTATCTATCGCTGGAACCTAGAGACAGGCGAACAGGGCAAACCGCTGACGGGATCGGCTGGGTTTATCAACACGCTGGCGGTGCGCGGCGATGGCAGAACCCTGCTTAGCAGCGATGCCGAAGGTCAACTGACGCTGTGGGATTTGGAGGACGGAAAACCCACCCACATCTTCGCAGGCGAGGGAGCGCCCCTCGACCATGCGATCGTCAGCCCCGACTGGAGAACCATCGCTACGGGCAAAGGGTTCCGCACAGTCCGCCTGTGGCAGCTTCCAGACAACGTGTTTTAGAGGATGTTTGAAAAGTCCTACTGTTTGTAGCAAAGCGTGCAAGATCCCCCTAAATCCCCCTTAAAAGGGGGGCTTCAAGGCGGTTTCCCCCTTTTTAAGGGGGGCTAGGGGGGATCTCTGAGTGCTTAACATTACAGGCGATACCTTTTCAAACACCCTCTTAGAGATTTTCCAGACAATTTCAGACGGTTTTTAAATTTTGAATCTGAGTTGATCAATCCGACCCAATCTCTGCTAGAGTTTCACCCTTTAGTAGCTGTTTTTTTAATGCTTTTTCAGGAGAATTATGCTCTATACCGACTACGCCACGCTCACCCTGTCCTCGCCCAATCTGGCACGGCTGCGGCAGTTCTACCGGACGCTCCTTGACATTGCTCCATCGTTCGAGTTTCCCAACACCTATGTCGAATTCCAGATCGGCCTGTTTCGGTTTGGCATCTTTCAGCCTAGACAGGAAAACGCCGGAGAGTTTGCAGCTTCCCCAGGCGGTGCCATGAGCCTGTGCCTGGAGGTGGATAACCTGGAGCAGGCGATCGCCGCTGTAGAAGCTGCCCATAGCGCGATCGCCGCTGCCCCCCCGCGCCCCGCCAGCCCCATCATCACCGACTTCCACGGCCGCGAAGCCTATGCCTACGATCCCGATGGCAATCGCCTCATTCTGCACGAGTCGGGGCATCCCGCAACGTTCTGAGCCTTGCGTAACCCCGTAAGACGAACCGGAGGGAACAAACCGGATTGCTCTGGTTCGTCTTACAAGTTCGTCCTACAAGTTCGCTTTACAAGTTCGTCTTACAAGGTTGGTCGCTGCATCAGCGGGCGATCGCTTATGCCGAGCGGCGGGCGGGCAGCGCTAGGTTGCCGCTTCCGTTGCCGCCCATTGTGTTGCTCAGCACCTTACCGTTGCGATTCAGGCGGACGCTGGTAGAAGAAGTCGGCTGAGGCGGCTCTTCAGGCAGCAAAAACTCGCGGATAAACCGGGCCGCGGCCCGCTGGGCCAGCCCGCCTGCAATCTGCTGGCCCATACGCTGGGTTTCGGGACGCAGCAGCAGGTTGGGCACGACGGGGAGAAGCTGCATCGGGTCAAATCCGGGCGTATCGCGCAGAATGTTGAGGATGCGGCTCAAGTTTTCCAGGTTTTGCGAGTCGGCGGGGGGCGGCGCAGAACCATTGCCCAGACCGATGCGATCGCGCAGGGTAGCGGTCAGCCGCTGCATTGTCATCTGCCCGTAGCCGTCAATCCCTTTGACAATCTCCTCCACCAGATACTCGCGAATGAACTCGCCCCGCTCAGAAAACAGGAAGTTCAACGCCTGATCTACCGTATAGTTCAGGTCATAATCTGGGCTGTCCTTGGCGTTCTTCAGCAGGTTTTCCAGACGGTTCCAGCGGAAGCTGCCGTCTTTGAACAGCAGATCCTTAAGCGAGGAGCGGAGTTCGGGCGACGGATCGGTCAGTAGGCGCTTGGCAATATAAGGATAGGCCTTGCTCAGCACCTTGAAATTTGGGTCAACGTTGATGGCGATGCCCTCCAGCGTCACCAGCGAACGAATGATCAGCGCATAGTAGGCGGGCACGCGGAAAGGATAGTCGTACATCACCTGGGAAAGCTGATCGGTGATGCTTTTGAAGTTCAGTTCGGCGACGCTCGACCCCAGCGCGTTGCTAAAGACCGCAGCCAGCGCCGGAATAATCGGGGTTAGATCGGTGTCCGGGGTCAAAAATTCCAGCTTTACGTAGTCTTTGGCCAGACCTTCAAAGTCGCGGTTGACCATGTGAACCACCGCCTCGATCAGCCCGTAGCGCTGGGGAGCCTGCACCTGGCTCATCATGCCAAAGTCTAGATAGGCCAGCTTGCCGTCGGGCGTGGCCAGCAGGTTGCCGGGGTGTGGGTCGGCATGAAAGAAGCCATGCTCTAGCAACTGCCGCAGCGAACACTGCACACCCACTTCCACTAGATAGGCCGCATCGATGCCCTGGGCGGCCAGTTCTTGCGGCTTAGTGAGCTTGGTGCCGTTAATCCACTCCATCGTCAGCACGCGCTGATGGGTATATTCCCAGTAAATGCGCGGTACGTAGATGTCAGGGATTGCGCCATAAAGCTGGGCAAACCGTTCGGCGTTTCGCCCTTCCTGGGTATAGTCCATCTCCTCAAAGATGCGGGCCCCAAACTCGTCCATAATGCCGACGAGGTCGCTGCGGATTTGCTTAAACGTACTCGCCGCCCATTGCGCGGCCCGGCGCAGAATGTAGAGGTCGAGCGTGATGCGCTCCGCCAGTCCGGGACGCTGCACCTTCACTGCCACAACCTCACCCGTCTTGAGCTTGCCTTTGTAGACCTGCCCTAGCGAGGCAGCGGCGATTGGCTCTGGGCTGAGTTCGGCGTAGATATTTTCAGGGCGATCGCCCAATTCCTCTTCAATAAATTGAAACGCCACTTCGTTGGGAAAGGGCGGTAGCTGGTCTTGCAGGCGCGTCAGTTCTTCCAAGTACGCGGGCGGCACCAAGTCTGGGCGAGTAGAGAGCGCCTGCCCAATCTTGATGTAAGCGGGGCCAAGCCGGGTCAAAATGTCGCGCAGTTGCTCGGCGCGGCGCTGCTGGTTTTTCTCGGTCTGTCCCCACTGCTTATCCCACCACAGGCCCAGCGCAAACAGAAGGAAGGGCAGCACAATGCCAATCGTTCGGCCCATCACTTGCAGCGGACGGGCACTGTAGTATTCAGCGATCGCCATTGGGTCATAGCGCACCGCTGGCATCTCCGACGAGTCGTAAGCAGACTTGAGGTGGTCTTCAATCGACAGCGGACGAGCAAGCACCGCATCGGGGCGGACAGTCGCGGAAGTCTCAGCAGTTGGCATGGGTTCCAGAGCGGAATGAAGGGAAGATTCGCCTCTGTTAAGCATTGTAACAGCGAAAATCTGGCAACCCCTCTATCTTGCAGGGGGAATTGCGATGCGAACAGCCGACTGCCCGTAATCCAAATGGTGGAAAAACCGTCACCTGCGGGTCGCGGATATCGCTGAGCAGTCGCTGATCAACTGTGCAGCGGGCCTTGCGTTGGCAAGATAGAATGAGTTATCAGTTCTCAACATTTGGTGAAATCCGCGAGGAGCGTTGCAGCGCATGGGCAAAGTCGTAGGCATAGACCTGGGCACCACAAACTCAGTCGTCGCCGTGATGGAAGGGGGCAAGCCCGTCGTAATTGCCAACGCTGAGGGAATGCGGACAACCCCATCGGTTGTGGGCTTCAGCAAAGAGGGCGAACAGTTGGTGGGGCAGATGGCGCGGCGGCAGGCAGTGCTAAATCCCCAGAACACCTTCTACGGCGTAAAGCGATTTATCGGGCGGCGCTATAGCGAGGTCAGCCCCGACTCCCGGCGCGTGCCTTACACCATCCGCAAAGACGAGAACGGCAATATTAAGATCAAATGCCCCCGGCTGGAGCGCGACTTTGCGCCGGAGGAAATTTCGGCAATGGTGCTGCGAAAGCTAGCGGACGAGGCCAGTCGCTATCTGGGGCAGCAGGTGACAGGCGCGGTGATCACGGTTCCAGCCTATTTCAACGACTCGCAGCGGCAGGCAACGCGAGATGCAGGCCGGATTGCAGGGCTAGAGGTGCTGCGAATTCTGAATGAGCCGACGGCGGCTTCTCTGGCCTACGGGCTAGAGCGGCGCGATAGTCAGGTGATTTTGGTGTTTGACCTGGGCGGCGGCACGTTTGATGTGTCGATTCTAGAAGTGGGCGATGGCGTGTTTGAAGTCCGCGCCACCAGCGGTGATACCCAGCTTGGGGGCAATGATTTCGATAAGAAAATCGTAGACTGGCTGGCAGAGCAATTTTTAGAGAAAGAGGGCATCGACCTGCGGCGCGATCGCCAGTCTCTCCAGCGCCTCACCGAAGCTGCTGAAAAAGCCAAAATCGAACTCTCTGGGGTCAGCGTCACAGAAATCAACCTGCCCTTCATCACCGCCACGCCAGAGGACGGCCCCAAGCACCTGGAAACGCGCCTGACTCGCTCCCAGTTTGAGGGCATGTGTACCGACTTGCTGAGCCGGATGCGCGGCCCACTGAAGCAGGCAATGCGCGATGCGGGGCTTGCGCCAGACGACATTGATGAAGTCGTGCTGGTGGGCGGCGGCACGCGGATGCCGATGGTGAAAAATCTAGTGCGATCGCTCATCGACCGAGAACCCAGCGAACACGTCAACCCCGACGAGGCCGTGGCCGTCGGCGCAGCGATCCAGGCGGGCATTCTGACGCAGGAAGTGGGGATGCGCGACATCCTGCTGCTAGACGTAACGCCGATTTCCCTCGGTCTGGAAACCATCGGCGGCCTGACCAAAAAGCTAATCCCCCGCAACACGACGATCCCCGTCCGCCGCTCCGACATCTTCTCTACCTCTGAAAATAACCAAACGATGGTGGAAGTCCACGTCGTCCAGGGCGAACGCGAAATGGCTGCGGATAACAAGTCCCTCGGCCGCTTCAAGCTGCTGGGCATTCCCCCCGCACCGCGCGGCGTGCCCCAGATTTCGGTCTCCTTCGACATCGATGCCAACGGCATTTTGCAAGTCACCGCCGTAGACAAAACCACTGGCCGCGAACAGGGCATTACCATCCAGGGCGCATCTACCCTCAGCGAAGCCGAAATTCAGAAGATGATCCAGGATGCGGAGCGCAACGCCCAGCAAGACCGGGAGCGGCGCGAACGGGTGGAAAAGCGCACCAAGGCAGAGGCGCTGACGTACCAGGCGGAGCGGCAGTTGCGCGAGGTGGCGCTGGACTTTGGAATGCAGTTTGCCAGCCCCTATCGCCGCAAGATCGAAGCGCTGATCAAAGACCTGCGCGATGCCCTAGCCAACAACGATGAGCGCCGCATCGACACGCTCGAAGCCGACTTGCGCGATGCGCTGTATCAGCTCCAGCAGGAGGTCTATCAGTTTGATCGAGGCGACGAAGACGAGGGCTTCTTTAGCTCGCTGAAGCGGACGCTGCTGGGCGACGACGACGAATTTGACGAAATTCCCTCCTATCGCGGCGGCCGCGACCCGTGGGACGATCGCCCTGCGGCCCGCCGCGACCCGTGGGATGACCGGCCGCCCGTTCGTCGGACGGGCCGGTGAACTGCTGGATAAGA
>NZ_DVEA01000430.1:0-44883 GCF_015295965.1 Thermoleptolyngbya sp. M55_K2018_002 | reverse complement strand
CTCTGGCAAGCCCTCGATCACCACTGCCAGACGGCGCGGCGTGCCGTAGACATTCACCGCTGAGGGATTTAGAAAATGTTCACTGAGGCTGGCGGGAATTTTCGTCTGCCACTGGGCGATCGCGCTTGCCACAAACCCGGCGGGCAGTTCTTCTGTCCCCACTTCTAATAAAAACGTCGCCATAGGTGCGATTCTCCAAACCCGGCGGCTCCGTGCGCCTTGCTAGTCCTAACGTTTCTCAACTTCAACAGTGTATCGCAGGGCCGGGGGCGCAAGGACGCATCCCAAAATTGCCTCTGAAATGACCCTAAAAATTAAAAGATTTGGTGCAACACCCAAATCAGCGGGTATCTTGATCAAAGAAATTGCTCCTCACCCGCTCCTCTCCCGGCCCCTTGCTATGAAGCGCCTCTACTACGGCGACAATCTCGATGTTTTGCGCGAACACATCAGCGACGAAACCATCGACCTGATCTATCTCGATCCGCCCTTCAACAGCAAGACTGATTACAACGTCCTGTTCAAAACGCCCAAAGGCGAACACTCCGAAGCGCAAATCACCGCCTTTGAAGACACCTGGGAATGGGGCCCAGAGTCCGCCCGCTCATTAGAACAGCTCAAGTTTTCAAATGGCGACTTGGCGCAACTGCTGGATTTGGTCGTGCAAACGCTGGGCAAAAACTCGCTGTCGGCCTATCTGGTGATGATGGCAATTCGCCTGGTAGAACTGCATCGCGTCCTAAAGCCAACAGGCAGCATCTATCTGCACTGCGATCCAAATGCTTCTCACTATCTCAAGATGATTTTAGACATCATCTTTGGCGCAGCAAATTTTCGGAATGAGATTATTTGGAAACGCACGAGCGGTCATGGCGATGCTCGGCGAAGGTTTGGTTCTGTAAGCGATACGATTCTGTTTTACTCCAAAACAGACAAATACCTATTCAAGCGTCAGTTTACAGAGCATGATGAGAGCTATCTCAACCGAGATTATCGCCACATCGACACTGATGGTCGCCGTTACCGTCTCGATAACTTAGCTAGCCCAAACCCTCGTCCAAACCTGATGTATGACTACAAGGGATATCAACATCCTCCGTTTGGTTGGCGGGTGTCACTTGAGAAAATGCAACAGCTTGACGCAGAAGGTAGGTTGAAGTTTCCTGCAAAAAAAGATGGTCGAATTCTGCTCAAACGCTATCTAGATGAAAATCCAGGACTACCCGTTGGTAACGTTTGGACTGACATTCAACCTATTAATGTTCGAGCCAAGGAAAAACTAGGTTATCCCACACAAAAACCGCTGGCATTACTAGAACGAATCCTGGAAGCCAGCAGCAATCCGGGGGATGTCGTGCTTGATCCATTTTGTGGCTGCGGCACGGCGGTTCATGCAGCCGAAAAGCTGGGGCGACATTGGATTGGCATTGACATTACGCATTTGGCGATTTCGCTGATCGAAAAGCGGTTGCGCGATGCGTTTCCGGGAATTCAGTTTGAGGTGGTGGGCGACCCGGAAGATTTGGACGGGGCGAAAGATTTGGCACGGCGCGATAAGTATCAGTTTCAGTGGTGGGCCTGTTCGTTGGTGAATGCTCAACCGTTTCAGGGCAAAAAGAAAGGCGCAGATGGCGGCATCGACGGGCAAATTTTCTTTAGCGATTGGGCTGACCCAATCAAAAAAGATCAGGTGGTGATCAAAAAAATCATCGTCAGCGTGAAGGGTGGTGAAAGCGTGACGCTGACGATGCTGAAGGATTTGATCGCCACTGTGCAGGGAAACAAAGCGGCGATGGGGCTGTTTGTGACGCTGGCTCCGCCAACTAAGCCGATGATCAAAGAAGCGGCATCTGCGGGGTTCTATCGGGCGGGAAATGGCAAAGATTATCCGCGCATTCAAATCTTGACGATTGAAGGCTTGCTAAGCGGGCGCGATCGCCCAGCATTTTTTGACATGGATATGCGCGGACTCACTTTCAAAAAAGCCCCGCGAGAAGCCGCGCCAGGAATCCAGCAAGAGCTAGCCCTCACCCTAAATCCCTCTCCCGCAGGAGAGGGACTTCAATCCGGCTCTCCTTCTCCCTTTTTGGGAGAAGGGATTGGGGGATGAGGGCGAAGATCCTGCTGAATTTTGCGGGCGCGGCGGTTGATAATAGCGGCATGGACGATTTTTCCACTGCTTCCACCCTGTATTGCCCCTTGGCGGCGACCGACCAGCTTTGCTATATTCACATTCCCAAAACAGCGGGGTCTACCCTAACGGCGATCGCCGATGCCCAGTTCGACGTGCGCCAGATCGCGCCAGGGCCGTATCAGCTACCTGCGCTTGATCCGGCGGCTCAGGGGCGATCGCCCACCGAATTGCGGCAGTTGCTCACGCGCTATCGCTTTATCCGGGGACACTTCAGCCACAACTTGATTCGGCAATTTCTGACGCGCCCGGTCTACATCACCGTGCTACGCGACCCGGTGGATCGGGTGATCTCGCTGTATGAATTTTTTCGGCGGGCGGCCCAGCGGGGCACTGCGGAAACGCCGGAATACGAAGTGCTGATGCGGGCGGCGGCGGAACACGACCTGTTGGGCTTTGTGCTGCATCCCGACCCCATTGTGCAGCAGCGGACGAGCAATTTTCAGACGCGACAGTTGGCGATTTGGGAGGGGGATGAGGCGGCGCGGTCGGCGGGCGATTCCCAAGGGGATTACTTGGCGAATTGCCTCCAGTCGGCCTGCGCCAGTGTCGATCGCTTTGCCTGGGTGGGGCTGATGGAACAGTTTCAAGCCTCGGTGCAGCTTTTGAACTACCGATTTGGCTGGTATCCGGCGGCGGAATATCAAAACCTGCGCGTGGTGACGCATCGGTCGCGGCGGGAAGGTCTGTCGCCAGCGGTGATCGAGGCGATCGCTCAGCACAACGCCCTCGACCAAGCGCTTTACGACCACGCCAAGGCCCGCTTTGCTGCCCAATATCAGCAGATGCTTGAGGCTCTAAACCAGCACGAGAACTTGCAAGATGCCAGCAACCCGGCCGCGGTGCAGGCCGCGCTCCAGAAGCACTACGCCCGCCACTATACGGCGACGCACCCACCGGAGCAGTTTCCCGAGGTCTCCCGCAAGCGGTTCGTTTACGACTTTCGACAGCCGCTCTCTGGCGAAGGCTGGCATCGGCGCAACGGTCGCTTTAACGGCATTTCGCCGCAGGATGCCACACGCTGGTCGGGCCCGGGCCCGGTGTCGGTGCTGGATTTGCCGCTGGCAGGGCCGCTAGCGGGCAAGGCCGACGTGCGACTGACGCTGGAGATCGAGCAGGCGATTCGCGAAGCGATCCCGTCGGAAAGCGCCCCCGACCTGCTCGACAGCCTGGAACTGACGGTCAACCAGCATCCCGTTCCGCTGCAATGGCAAACGCGACAGACCGGCGGGGGGGTGCTGACGGGCACGATTCCGGGAATTGCCCTCCGCAGCCCCCAGCCCTTCGCCCGCTTCACCTTCCGCCTCAGCCACACGCTGCCGCTGAATATTAACAATCCCGCATCAGCAGACGATCGGCTCGTCGGCTTTGCCCTCCGACGGTTGACGCTGGAATCGGTTCGCCGCTGGTGGATTTGGGCATAAAGTTTGGGTGCTAATTTATTCAGCGTTTTGGGACTTCCAGCGATCTTATGCGTAGCTCTGCTTGAGGGACGGGGTTTTGGGTGACGCGAAAAGCTTCCTACTCCCAGTCTCCAGCGGGATCGCCCTCTTCTTCCGCCATGACCTTGAGGCGAATGCGGCGGGAGGTGCCGCTGGCCGGGTCGCCCAGTTGAAGTTCCAAAATTTCGCCGGAGAGCGGAGTCAGGTATGCGAGGAGCGATCGCAGGTTTGGGGTGCTGCTGCCGCTGTCGAGGTAGACCCGCTCTGACAGGCTGACGATGCGCCGCCAGGTGGTGTAAAGTTTGGCGATCGCCTGTTCGAGTTGGGCTGCCTGGTTTACCAGGTCGGCGGTGCTGTTCAGGCAGCCGATTCGCATCGCTTCTTCTAGGGCGCTTTCCAGATCCAGCCCGTCGCGGTTGAGCGCCTGCACCTGGGTTGCAGCATTGAGGTATTTTGCCAAAAAGCGGGCTTCGGCGGTGACCTGCTTCACGGTGTCGATGTCAGGATTTTCTGCCACTTCGTCTCGCAGGTGAACTTGGTGCGCTTCGGGCAGTTTTTCCATTTCGCGCACCAGCGGAGCCAGATAGCGCGTGGGCAGGGTGTGGTCGGCGGCTTTTTCCTTCACCTCGATGGGCAGCAGGTCAGAGGTGACAGCGGTCCACTCGTCCGCCAGTTGCCGCACCTCTCGCCGCGTAATGCGATCGCCCCGATGGGCGGCCTCGCTCACCATCTGCTGCACTTCCGGCGCGGCCTGGGCCGTTTCGATGAAGGCGCGTTTGCTAAATTGGCTCACATCTTGCGGCTCCAGCAGGCCCTCTTGCAGCAGCAGGTCGGCGCTGTCGGCCAGCTCCATCAGGTTATAGGCATGGCTTTTGCTAATTTCTCTATCTGCCAGCCAGCGCAAGAAGCCAGCGCCACCCGCATTGCCGACGCGCTTTTCACGATCGCGCACGGTTTTCAAAATGCGCCCGCGCCAGATGTCGGTCTGCAAATCGAAGCGATCGCACACCTGCCACGCCGCCTCGATCTGCTGCTGAAACTCGTAGTCGGAAATCTGCTCATCCTCTGGGTCAGGAAGCTGAAAGGTCAGATCAACCTCAGGGGTGGTGGATGTGAGGTCAGAAATATAGGGTGCGGCAACCATATCTAGCGTTTGGCAGGAGCAGTTTTGAGGGGCTGGATTATTATGGCAGGTTTCCCGCAACTTTTCAGAAGACCTGCTAAAAGCTTTGTCTAGCCCACGGCCGTCAGTGCGGCCAGCAGCGCCCTCAGCAGCGAGGCCATCAGCAGCGAAATACCGCCCACAATGGCAACAACGGCGATCGCAATCAGGGCCACCGTTTGGCGATCGGCAGCCTCACTCTGGGCGGGGTTGGCCAGGTGCGCCTCCAGCAGGGCCAGGTTGCGGGCGTTGCTTTTCCATACCGCATCAAAAAAATCGCCCATCCCCGGCAGCAGCCCCAAAATACTGTCTAGGGCGAGGTTGCCCACCATGCGGAATAGCGTTTCCGTGGGCAGGCGAAACCGCAGACACTCCAGCACTAGATAGGCCGACAAAAATAGCCCCACCACGTCGCCGCCCCCCGGAATCAGTCCCATGATCGGGTCTAGCCCGATGCGATAGGCCGTACCCGGAATCGGAATAGCGTCATCCAGCAGGTAGGCTAGCGTGCGAATGCGCTGGAGGGCGCTGGCATCGGCAAGGGCGCGAGAGTCTCGCTGGCGTGACATAGGGAACTCGGGTTAAAAGGCGCGATCGCCCCGGCAGGGTCTCTCTCAAACAAGCTGGGCGGGTATGGGCACCGGGGGCGATCGCTGGGGAGGACTAGCGTGGGGACTATTCTCGTGAGGACTCTTATGGCGAGGACTCTTATGGCGAGGCCTCTGGTGACGATGACATAGCCGGGAAATGAGTCGTCTGGGGTGTAGAAGTCACTATGCAGCAGTCAATGCAGCAGTCACTTTGAAAAAGTCACTGTGCAAAAGGAGTGCATCCCACTTTTGTAACCCTCACCCTAAATCCCTCTCTCAGAGCGGGAGAAGGACTTTGAATCCGGCTCCCCTTCTCCCGTTTTGGGAGAAGGGGCTGGGGGATGAGGGCGAATTTGCATAACTTAGGATGCGCCCTCCAAAACTCACTGTGAAAAAGTCACTGTGTAGAAGTCACCCTGTTGTTCCTGAAGTCTATCTCTAAAGCACTGCGGTTGAGGCCCATGATCATGCGTCCTATTCAAGCAATTTTCGGCAGTTTGGCGATCGCCACGATGCTCTCGGTGGGCTGCTCCTCTATGCAGCCACAAGCCTCGGTTAGCCCAACGTCTGGGGTTGCCCCGTCGGCCCCGGTTCCCCAGGCTGAACCTCAGACCGATGCGGGAGCTGGATCAAGGGGCACGTCTCCCAGCCCTGCGCCAAAGCCGCCTGCCCCTGTCACCCAGACCCTTGGCACTCCCCTGCCCATTGAGCAAATGGCGATCGCAGGCATTCCGCTCCAGGCTCCAGAGTCAGCCGTCCGACAGCGGTTTGGAGAACCCCTGAGCCAGGTGGATGAAGACTGGGCCTGCTGCGGCATGGTGCGAATCTTGGGCTATGCTCCGGATACCACGATCAAGCTGCTAGAAAGTCCAGACGGCAGCACGTTTGAGGTTTTTTCTTTTAGAACGCGCAACCCCGACCTGGCAACGCGGGCCGGCATTCGCGTCGGCGACTCGCACCAAACCCTGCTTCAGACCTATGGCCCGCCAGACGGCATCCGCGAAGAAGAGGGCTACACCCTGCTGTTCTACGGTGTACCCGATGAGTATGCGGCAGCGCTGTGGTTCAAACTAGAGGGCGATTTGCAGAGCGATCCTTCCAGGAATCGCATTGTCGAAATCGGCTACGACGCTCAATTGACTTAGATGACTTAGACGTATGACTTAGATGACTTAGACGTAGGCAGTGCGAAGACAGTGCGAAAGAAGCATCAGTCGCATCCTAATCCCAGATCCCTAGCGGCGGAAAGGGGGAAAATCGAGAGAAGGCTTACGCGAAAACCCCGTCGAAATTTGATACCTTAGTACTATAAAATTTCTCGCAACTGCCATGCAGAAACGGGTTTGGCGCTGCCCACTTCTTGATCGACAGACTCCACATCTAGAGTTTCCGTTACAAGAATTGCGCTTCAAAATCCAGGGATGGTGTTAATCTGATGCTCAGCCCTGTTTGCGGTTTGAGTTATGTCCTTTGTCGGTCTGCATATTCACAGCGACTATAGCCTGCTAGACGGCGCGAGTCAGCTTGACCAGCTCATCGACCGGGCGATCGAGCTAGGAATGCCAGCGATCGCCATTACGGATCACGGCGTGATGTACGGCGCGATCGAGATCCTCAAGGTATGCAAAAAGCGCGACAACGCCGTCAAGCCCATCATCGGCAACGAGATGTATGTGATCAACGGCGACATCACCAAGCAGGAGCGTCGCCCCCGCTATCATCAGGTTGTTCTTGCCAAAAACACGCAGGGCTACAAGAATCTCGTCAAGCTGACCACCATTTCTCACCTCCAGGGTGTGCAGGGGAAGGGCATTTTTTCGCGCCCCTGTGTCAACAAAGAACTGCTGGAGCAGTATAAGGACGGGCTGATCGTCACCAGCGCCTGTCTCGGCGGCGAAGTGCCCCAGGCGATTATGCAGGGCCGTCCGGATGTGGCGCGGCGCGTTGCCCAGTGGTATAAGGACGTGTTTGGCGACGATTACTATCTGGAAATTCAAGACCACGGGCTGCAAGAAGAGCGCATCGTCAACCCCGAAATCGTCCGCATTGCCCGCGAGCTAGACATCAAGCTGGTCTGCACCAACGATTCGCACTATATCTCCTGCTACGACGTGGAAGCCCACGACGCGCTGCTCTGCATCCAAACGGGAAAATCCATCGTGGAAGAGAAGCGGCTGCGCTACACGGGCACGGAGTATTTGAAATCCGCCGATGAGATGCGGCTTTTGTTCCGCGATCACCTGCCGCCGGATGTGGTGGAAGAGGCGATCGCCCATACGCTAGAAGTCGCCGAAAAGGTCGAAGGCTACAAAATTCTGGGGGAACCGCGCATTCCCAACTACCCCGTGCCCGACGGCTACACGCCTGCCACTTACCTCGAAGAAACCTCCCGATCTGGGCTAGCCAAGCGCCTTCAGGTCGCCACCTACCGTGAAGTCCCCCCAGACTATCAGGAGCGGCTGGAATACGAGCTGCAAATGATGCACCAGATGGGCTTCGACGGCTACTTTCTGGTGGTGTGGGACTACATCAAGTTTGCGCGAGATCATGGCATTCCCGTGGGCCCAGGGCGCGGGTCGGCGGCGGGGTCGCTGGTGGCCTACTCGCTGGGCATCACCAATATCGATCCGGTGCATCATGGCTTGCTGTTCGAGCGGTTCCTGAACCCTGAGCGCAAGTCCATGCCCGATATCGACACAGACTTCTGCATCGAACGTCGGGGCGAAGTGATTCAGTACGTCACCGAAAAGTATGGCACCGACCGGGTGGCGCAAATCATCACCTACAACCGCATGACCTCCAAAGCCGTCCTCAAGGATGTGGCGCGAGTGCTGGATATTCCCTACGGGGAATCCGACAAGATGGCGAAGATGATTCCCGTCGTGCGCGGCAAGCCCACCAAGCTCAAGGTCATGATTTCTGACGAAACGCCCACGCCGGAATTCAAGGAGAAATACGATAGCGATGCCGTTGTGCCTGGCAGCGATCCGCCCGTCACCTACCGCCGCTGGATTGACATGGCCATGCGGATCGAGGGCACCAACAAATCAACCGGCGTTCATGCGGCGGGCGTGGTGATTTCGGCAGAACCTCTGGACGAAGTGGTGCCGCTGGAACGCAGCAAGGAAGGCGGCGTGACGACGCAATACCCAATGGAGGACATCGAACTGCTGGGCCTGCTGAAGATGGACTTCCTGGGGCTAAAGAACCTGACGATGATTCAGAAAGCGGTGGATCTCATCAGCAAGACCCACGGCATCCAGGTTGATTTGGACAATTTGCCGATGGAAGATCCGGCCACCTATCAACTGCTGGCGCGGGGGGAACTGGAGGGCATCTTCCAGCTAGAATCCTCCGGGATGCGGCAGATTGTGCGCGATCTGAAGCCGTCGGGCCTGGAGGATATTTCCTCGGTGCTGGCGCTGTATCGTCCCGGTCCGCTGGATGCAGGGCTAATTCCCAAGTTCATCAACCGCAAGCACGGTCGCGAACGGATCGAATATGAACACGAGCTGCTCACCACCATTCTGAATGAGACTTACGGCATCATGGTCTACCAGGAGCAGATCATGAAAATCGCCCAGGACATGGGGGGCTATTCGCTGGGGCAAGCCGACCTGCTGCGGCGGGCGATGGGCAAAAAGAAAAAAGAGGAGATGGAGAAGCATCAGAGCATCTTCACCGAAGGCGCAGAAAAGAACGGCGTGCCCAAGAAGGTGGCGGCAGATCTGTTTGACCAGATGGTGAAGTTTGCGGAGTATTGTCTGAGCTATGACACGAAGATTTTGACTGTGGAATATGGGGCGATCGCCATTGGTGAAGTTGTAGAACGCCAGCTTCCCTGCACCGTGTTCAGCGTCGATGCCAACGGGTTTGTTTACACGCAGGCGATCGCCCAGTGGCACCCTCGCGGGCTGCAAGAGGTCTTTGAATACACCCTGGAAGACGGTTCCACCCTCCGCGCTACCCCCGATCACAAGTTCATGACGGAAGATGGCGAAATGCGCCCCATTGACGAGATCTTCGAGAAAAATCTGGCGCTAAAACGAGTTGCCGTCCCTGTGCCTGCCGGTTCGAGAGTTTGAGCAATGATCTCCCCAAGCCTTTACCCTGGTGAGTCCTGAAATGGTTAGCACTGATCCCCAATTTTCAATTCCTCGGTCTGCCCTGGCTGGAGAGCGGCGGGTCACGATTCATCAGCTCAACTGGCAGGGCTATCAGCAGATTCAACAGGCCTTGGGAGAGCGGCGATCGCCCCGCCTCGCCTACGACCAAGGCACGCTAGAGCTAACCATGCCCCTGGAAGAACACGAAAGTTTTGCAGAATGGATTGGGCTATTGATTCGGATTTTGGTGGAAGAGTTTGGGTTAAAAATGAAGTCCATCGGTTCTACAGCGCTGGAGTATCCGAATCAGGAGTGCAGCGTTGAACCGGATAACGCTTACTATATTCAAAATCAGGCGAAGGTGAGCGGGCGACGCATTAATTTTGAGCAAGATCCCCCGCCTGATTTAGTCGTGGAAATCGACATTACGCACACGGATATTGATAAAAACCGCCTCTATGCCAGCATCGGGGTTCCGGAGTTTTGGCGCTTTAACGGCACCGCCTTAGGCATCTACCAACTGCAATCTCAAGCCTATGTTGAAGTAGAACATAGCCCGACGTTTCCTAAAGTACCCAAAGACAAGTTCTATGAGTTTTTGCAGCAGGCTAGCCGCGATGAAGTAGAGGCAAGTCGTGCACTGCGGGCGTGGGTTCGTCAGTTGCAGTCAGGCGATGTTTAGGGAGTAATCGAGATTGGGATAGGCATGAATCGGTAGTAAAGATTGGATTTTTAAGTTGGGTTTCACGGTAGGTTTCACAGACGGAAGGGGAAGGGGCGATCGCCAAGATGGTTAAAATTATCAGCCGCAAGTCATTAGGCACCCAATGGGTTTACGATATCGGCGTTGAGCGCGATCACAATTTTGTGCTGGAAAACAGTCTGATTGCCTCCAATTGTTTTAATAAATCCCACTCTACGGCCTACGGCTACGTCACATTTCAAACGGCGTATCTAAAAGCCAATTACCCCGTGGAATATATGGCGGCGCTGCTGACGGCCAACAGCGACGACCAGGACAAAGTGCAGAAATATATCTCCTCCTGCACGATGATGGGCATTACCGTGGAGCCGCCGGACATCAACCGATCGGGAGTGGACTTTACGCCGCTGGAGCGCAGCATTTTGTTTGGGCTGTCGGCGGTGCGAAACGTCGGCGCAGGCGCGATCGAGAATATTTTGCAGGCGCGAGAGTCCGATGGCCCCTTCAAGTCTCTGGGCGATCTGTGTAGCCGCATCGACCCGCGCACGGTGAACCGGCGAGCGCTGGAGGCGCTGATCCAGTGCGGAGCGATGGACTGCATCGAGACGAATCGGCGGCAGTTGATGAATGATCTGGATTTGGTGCTGGAGTGGGCGCAGTCGCGGGCCAAGGATCGGGCAATTGGGCAGGGGAACCTGTTTGATATGCTGGGCAGCGTCAGCGAAGCGCCGGGGAGCTTCGAGTCTGCGCCCAAGGCTCCCGCCGTAGAAGACTTTCCACAGCAGGAGCGGCTAAAGCTGGAAAAGGAACTGTTGGGCTTCTATGTGTCGGATCATCCCCTGAAAAATATTCGAGAAGCCGCCAGAATCCTGGCTCCGATTAACCTGAGTAGCTTGGAAGAGCAGCCGGAGGGCAGCAGCATCAGCGCGATCGCCATGCTGACGGGCGTGAAGCCTGTGGTAACGAAAAAGGGCGATCGCATGGCCATCATCCAGCTTGAAGACCTGACGGGGCACTCCGAAGCCGTCGTCTTTCCGCGCACCTATGAGCGCATCGGCAGCCTCATCGTGCAGGAGGCGCGGCTGATGATCTGGGGCAAGGTGGACAGGCGCGACGAGCGCAGCCAACTGATTGTCGAGGATGCCGAACCCGTGGAGGACGTGCAGTTGGTGATGGTAGAGCTAGACGCACAGATTGCAGGCGACATTGTGCAGCAAAACACCCTGCGCGAGGTCATTCTCAAAAACCGGGGCGACGAAGACCAGTGCAAAACGCCCGTCGTGGCGATCGTCGCTGGGGCGCATCGTCGGGAACTGGTGCGTCTGGGCAATCAGTTCCGCGTGCAGGATTATCAGGCCGCTGTAACCGCGCTGAACCGAGCCGGATTCCGCGCCCGCTCGACCGCGTTGACCAGTGCTTCTTGAGAAACGAACGCACGTGGTCAGAAGAAAACCTTGATCACTTGTCCCTGAATCTCTTGGCCCAGCCAGGGCGTATTGGCAGAGCAGGAATGAAGCGTTTGGTGGGTGACTTTCCACAGCGGGCGCGGGTCGAATAGCGTCAGAGGGGTAGGCGTGTCAGGGGCGCTTTGCGAATCGATCCCGACGGGAATCGCCCTCAACTCCTCTCCCAAACACCGCAGCGGATTCGTACTCAGCGCCCGCCACAGCGTCAGTGCGGGCAACTGTCCTGGCTCCACCAACTGCTGCCAGAGCAAGGGCAGCGCCAGTTCCAGCCCAATCGCCCCCGGCGGCGCTTCGGCAAAGGGGACGGTTTTTTCTTCGTAGGTGTAGGGGCTGTGGTCAATGGCGATCGCCTCGATCACCCCATCGCGCACTGCCTGGATTAGCGCCGCCTGATCTGCGGGCGTGCCCAGGGGGGGCTCCAGCCGCAGATGGGGGTCGTAGCCACCCACGGCCTGGGTATTCAGCAGCAGGTGATGCCAGGTGGTGCTGGCGGTAATCGGTAAACCACGGGCCTTGGCCTGGGCAATGAGATCCACGCTGCGAGCCGTGGAGACGCGCATCAGGTGAACGGGTGTGCCGATCTGGGCGACGCATTCTAGCAGGGCCGCGAGGGGGGCAGTTTCGGCGATCGCAGGCGCACCGGGTAGCCCAAACCGAATCGCGTCTGGGCCGTCGCGCATCACGCCGTTGCCCCGCAAGGTTTCGTCGCAGCACCAGAGGGCAATCGGCCGGTGCAACGCTTGGGCATATTCGAGCGATCGCCGCAAGAGTCCCCACTGGCGGATGGGTCGCCCGTCGGCAAAGCCCGCAATGTCCGTCTGCGCCAGTTCGCCCAGTTCTGCCATCTGCTCACCTTTGGCATCCAGCGTCAGAGCAGCCCAGGGTTGCAGGCGAGGCAATCCGGCTGGGGCGTGCTGCTGTATCCACTCCACATCGGCAGGCGTGGCAATCGCCGGATCGGTGTCGGGCAGCAGCAGCACCCGCCCAAAGCCGCCCGCCCGCGCCGCCCGGTGCAGCGAGGTCAGCGTTTCCCGCGATTCGTAACCCGGTTCCCCAGAATGGCTGTAGAGATCCACCAGCGCCGGCCCCAGCACCAGCCCCGAAGCATCCGTCACCGTCACGTCAGCGCTGGGCGGCTCCACATCGTCGGCAATTCCCGGAGGGATCGCTTCGCGAATCATCGGCACGCTGTCCGACTCGATCCACACATCCACCACCCGATCCGTTTCTGCCACGGGATCAAGCAGCCTGACCTGGCGGAACAGTTCACTTGCCATAGCCCCTCTACAGCGCTCCAGCGGCCGTCTTGTCTAGCACGCCGCTGCCCAAGTGGGTGGTAATGTTGAGCGATTGCAGCATGGGGCGGTTTTCCGGGCCGCGGGGATAGTCAATCACCGTGACTGCGCCGTTGCCCTGCTTAAACACCCAGAACTTTTCCGGGCCCCAGCCCATCAGACCGCTGAGGATGGCTTTGTTGACCGCATCGTGGGCAACCACGAGGACTGTTAGGGGGCGATTCCCGCAGGGGTCGCTTCGCGAATTGCCCGTCGAACTGGCCACGATCTCGTTCCAGGCGGCGATCGCCCGCTCCCACACCTGCTGCAAGTTCTCCCCAGCGGGCATCTGCACCGTTTCCGGGGTCACCTTCCAGGCGGCCAGTTCATCGGCATAGACCTCTTGAATTTCCTCCTCCAGCTTGCCTTCCCACAGTCCGTGGCTGATTTCCTTGAGGCGATCGTCTGTCTCCAAGGAAACATCGGGATGAAATTGCAGGATCAGTTCCGCCGTTTCCTTGGGGCGCAGCATGGGACTAGTGATGGCGCGATCGATGGGGATATCTTTCAAAAAGAAAGCGGCTTTTTCGCCCTGGATGCGCCCATTTTCATTCAGTGGCACGTCGATTTGACCCTGAAAGCGCTTTTCGCGGTTCCAATCTGTCTCGCCGTGGCGCACCAGCAGCATTCGCGGGCCGCGATGGTTGCCGCGCACGTCTGGCAGGGGCTTGCCCAGGTGATCCACTAGATTCACCGATTCCAACTGCACGGGTTCGCCAAAGCCGCCCGCAAAGTTCAGCACGCTGATGGCGCAGTTGGCTTGATTCAGCGCGTGATAGTCTGCCGGTCCCAGCCCAACAGCCGTGCCAATTAGCGCCCGGTTGATGCCGCTATGGGCGACCAGCAAAATTGTCTCCCCTGCGTGCTGCGGCAGCGTGTCGCGCCAAAACTGCTCTGCCTGACGGTACAAGTCCACCACCGGGAAAAATTCCTGCTCCCCTTCTGGGGTCGCCAGCCGCATCTTCAGCTTTTCTGGTTCCTGTTGCCAGTGGCGATAGGACTCTGGAAATCGCTCCTTCACCTCGTCAAAGGGCAGCCCTTCCCACTCCACCATGTTGATTTCCTTGAGGTCGTCCCGCAGTTGCAGGGCTGGTGGGTTCTCAAGCTGGGCAGTGAGAATTTCGGCCGTTTCCCGCGCCCGCTGGAGCGGACTGGCGTAGATCGCGGCAAAGGGCAGCCCGCGCAATGCCAGCCCCGTCAGCCGGGCCGCCTCCCGCCCTTCGTCTGTCAGCGTAGACTCGTCAAAATGCCCCTGGATGCGGCGCAGGGTGTTGTAGGTGCTGATGCCGTGGCGCACCAGGATGACGCGAGTAGCCAGGGCCGTGTCCTCCGTGTATGAAAGGGGTGTGTATGAAAGGGGTGTACAGGGTGCAGAGGGTTGCTTTCAAATAGAAGCATTCTACCCCGTTCGTTCTCCGAATCTGGGGGGAATCTGGGACGAATTTGGGGAGAATCTGGGGGCAATCTGGGGAGGATCTGGGGGCGATCTGGGGACGATCTGGGGGCGATCTGGGGGCGATCGCCCTGCATCACACCCCATCCTGCCACACTTGCCGCTGTCACTCGATAATCTGATGCTCTATCGAGCGGTGGAATTCACCCGGTCATCACTGCTGCAACGGGGGAACAGTGAGATAATGCCGGGATAACCCTGCGCTATGGCTGAACGTTCGTCACTCAAAACGTTCGTCACTCAATTCGTTACTCAATCTGTCACGCAAAGCAGCAGGGTTTAGTCCCGTTGTTCGTGTTCCATTCCCAACCTCAAATTCCGCAGTAAATCCTCCCGTAAATTTCTCAGTAAATCTTCCAGTAAATCTCCCAAGGTTCATCGTCTGTTAACCCAGCGCATAGCCCCAACCCCTTTATTTCTTCTCTGAATCTCTAACCCCTCTCCCCAAAAGGCATGACCCTCAAACGACTGATTCTCAGCGTGTTGACGCTGTTTGTGGCAATTTTGGTCGGCGGTTCGCTCTGGAGTAGTTTTCAAGAGCCGCAAATTACGAACCGTTTGCAGCTTTATCAGACCAACTTGCTGCTGCACGCCACAGCGGCGACCGAGATCACGGGAGAGGTAGACGGGGCGGTCTTGCAAAAGGCGCTGCTGGGAGAGTCTCCACTGAAAACGGCGCTGGAGCAGTATCAAGCTGTTCGGAAGGCGGCAGAGGCCGATCTGGCGAAGCTGGAAAAGCGTCTAGCGACGGTTGATCCGGCGGTGCTGGGAGACTCTGGCCCGCCGCCCGCTGCGTCCTCGCGCCCGATTCCGTCGCGCACGGTCGATTCGCAAGCGACCCGCCTGACCACCGCGCTCCAGCAGCAGCGATCGCTCCTCAATCAGTTGGACTTGAGCATTGGCATTTTGCAGGCGGAGCAGGGCGATCTGACCGCTGCCCAGCAAACCTGGGGGAAACTGGCCGAAAACGCCGCAGCAGGCAGCCCCGCAGCAGGCAGCCCCGCAGCGGACACCGCGAGAACCCTGACGGGCCTCTGGAACGAGCCGCCCCGCATTGTGCCCGATGCCGAAATGCAGCTTCAGAAGGGGCTGGAGGGCTGGTTTCGCTATACAGCGCTGGATCGACTCTATAGCTTGCAGCAGCGCACTGAGGCGCTGAACGCGCTGCGGGCAGACGAGGCCGCGATCGCCCAGGGAACCCTCCTGAAGCTGGCGCTGGTGGGGACGGTGCCTGTGCTGGGGGCGATCGCCGGAGCGGGGCTACTGGTTTTTCTGGTGGCGCAACGGCTGACGCAGGGCAAACAGTCGATCCTGGCGCTGAATGGCGAGGTGCCCTGGGACGTACCCTGGGATTGGGAAATCATCTGGCAAGTGCTGATTGTCGGCTTTTTTATGGCAGGGCAGGTGGTTGCGCCGCTGATTGTCGGGGTGCTGAGTCCAGTCCTGGCTGCTTTTGGGCCACGGGCAAAGGCGGTCTATGCCTTTACCTACTACCTGCTGATGGCGGGGTCGGGGCTGGCGGTGCTGTACTGGTCGATCCGCAAGTGGATTCCCCTGCCCAAGGACTGGTTTCAATATCGCGGAGCCGATCGCTGGCCCCTGTGGGGGTTGGGCGGCTATCTGGTGGCGCTGCCGCTGATGATTGGCGTGTCGCTGGTGAACCAGCAAATCTGGCAGGGGCAGGGCGGCAGCAATCCGCTTTTGCAAATTGTCCTGGAAGAGGGCGATGCGGTGTCGCTGGGGCTATTTTTGTTCACCGCTGCGGTCGCTGCGCCCATTTTTGAGGAGACGCTGTTTCGCGGGTTTCTGCTGCCGTCGCTGACGCGCTACGTGCCTGTGTGGGGGGCGATCGCCCTCAGCAGTCTGCTGTTTGCCGTGGCCCACCTCAGCCTGTCGGAAGTGATCCCGCTGACGACGCTGGGCATGGTGCTGGGCGTGGTCTACACGCGATCGCGCAACCTGCTGGCTCCCATTCTGCTGCACAGCCTGTGGAACGCTATTACCATGATTGGGCTATTCGTGCTAGGGAGCGGGGCGCGGCTATAAAGTCAGCCAGTCCTTGAGACCTCGCAGCACGATGTCCCTCACAGAACCTCGCAGCACTACAGACCTCGAAACGCTATGGCCGAATAAACGCTGACGGTGGCTGGAAATTCTCCACAGGCACATCCTTCAGCGCCCGCAGCATAAAGTTTCGCCAAATCGGAGCGACATAGCGCCCCCCCGTTGCGCCCTGTCCGACGGGGCTATAGTTGTCGTTGCCCACCCACACGGCTACCGAAAGCTGAGGCACATAGCCCACAAACCAGATATCTCGTTCCGCAGAGGTTGTGCCCGTCTTGCCTGCCGCCGGGCGGCCGATATCTGCCCCCTGCGCCGTCCCGCGAGTAATCACGCCCTGCATGATGTCGTTCAGGGAAGCAACCGCCCAGGGATCTAGCACCAGTTGCGGGCGGGGAGTGTTGTCTAGCAGCACACGCCCGGTGCTGTCCGTCACGCGGACGATAAAGGTCGTGTCCGACTGCCAGCCGCCGCTAGCAAAGGTGGCATAGGAACCCGCCATTTCCAGCGGAGTCAAATCCACCGACCCCAAGGGCAGCGACACAACCGGCTCGATAGGACTCTTGATGCCCAGGGTGCGGCAGACTTCGATGACGCGGTTAATCCCCACTTCTTGCCCCAGCTTCACAGCAGGGATATTGCGCGATTGCTCCAGCGCCGCCCGGAAGCTCATGGCTCCATAAAAGCCGCCGCCATAGTTCTGCGGGCGGTAGGTTTCGTAGCCGTCGGGATAGCTGACGGGCGTGTCCATCACAGTAGACTCTGGCGTGTATTTACCCGAAGCCAGTGCTGCGTAATACACATACGGCTTGAAGGCAGACCCCGGCTGTCGCATTGCCTGGATCGCTCGGTTGTATTGGCTGGTCTGATAATCCACGCCGCCGACCATTGCCTTCACGAAATGGGTGCGCGGATCGACGGCCACCAGCGCCATCTGGTCTGCCCGAACGCCCTGGCGACGCAGGCTGCGGTGTCCTTCCCGAACCACCTGTTCGGCCATATTTTGCATATTCAGGTCAATAGTGGTCTGCACCCGCATCCCACCTTTAAGTACGGCATCTCGACCAAACCGCGTCTGGAGTTCTTGCTCCACGGCTTCAGTGATGTAGGGCGATCGGCTGGTGGTGAAAGAGGTAATGTCGCCCAGGATAATCGGCTGCTGCTTGGCAGCGGCAGCTTCCTGGGGTGTGATCCACTTTAGCTCCAGCATCCGGTTCAGCACGACCGCCTGACGACGCTTAGCCAGTTGGTAATCCACGAAGGGGCTATATTCTTCTGGAGCCTGGATTAGCCCAGCCATCATGGCCGCCTCCGCCAGATTAAGCTGCGAAGCGGGCTTGCGGAAATAGCTCTGGGCGGCGGTCTGTGCGCCGTAGTTGTTGTGTCCCCAATAGACCTGGTTCAGGTACATTTCCAGGATCTGGGGCTTGGTGAAGATTTGCTCTAGACGCAGGGCCAAGACGGCTTCGGCGATTTTGCGGCTGAGCGATCGCTCTGGCGTAAGAAACAGGTTCTTAATCAACTGCATCGTCACCGTCGAGCCGCCTTCCACCGTGCGCCCTTCCTCTAGGTTGCTGAGCAGCGCCCGCCCCACGCTGGTGGGGTTAATACCGTGGTGCTGATAGAAATAGCTGTCTTCAATCGCCAGCACGGCCCGCTTCAGGTGCGGTGACACCTCATCCAAGTCCACCACTTCCCGATTGAATTCGTCGTGGATGCTGTCGAGCAGCACCCCCTTCACGTCATAGACATAGCTCGTCTCAGCAGGGATATAGTTCCGCAGCACTCGAACATCAGGCAGGTTGCGGAAGCTAATCGCCAGCCCTACCAGCCCCCCCGCGATGACAGAACTGGTCAGCATTGTGGTGCCCAGCAGCGTTCCAGCCGTGACCTTGCCGACCGCCTGCACAAACTTGTAAATGGGGGCAAGATTACTGGTCTGAACATAGCTCTCAACCCGAGGCGCATCGGCAGCATTGGCAGCACGCACCTTGGCAGATGCTTTCTTCTGGGGCTTCTTTTGACGGGCGGTGTTTGACGACACGGCAGGAAAGAGTTGGGGATTCAGTCAGAAAGGGTTACAGGACGGAGGAAAGGGTGAAGTGGGGGTGCGTCACCGCAGGAGATAGACTCGACCTCACTGGCAAAACTACGGGAAGTTGTGAACCTTCAAGCTGAGCAGCAAAAATGGCGATGTGCAGGTAGTAAAGCGAGACGAGTCGTGAAAAAATGAGACTTTGGCTTTTGGAACAATTTGCGCTGAGGGATGCCCCACAAACTACCTATATCGAGAAGAACCTACATCGAGATGGATTCAGAGCATAGGCTAAATGAGTTAGAGAAAAGAAAAAGAAGTCGAGTAACTAACTAAGATAGCGGAGGATCTGCTGATTCGTCATGGCTTTTGTCATAGGTATTGTGACTCAGGTATTGTGACTCACTAAAGCTGAGCTATATCGAACCGCCACTCTTTTTTATAACTTGAAGTACAGCCTTCAGTAAGTATGGCTGATGATTACATAATTTTCGAGTCTTGCGCGGTTTTCTAAAGATAGGGAGCAGATTTGCTCTACAGGGGGCATCAAAGGTTGCCCGATTGCGCCTATCGCGGTTTTTATAACTGTCAAATTGTTACTGTCAACTCATTCCTCCAGTACCGTTTATCCTATGGCTGACTTATCGACTGATTCCTCTTTTCAATGGCTGTATCGGGGCATCAGCGAAATTTTTCCCGATCAGCGGGAGTCTCAAAACGCTGATGAGAACCTGGCGCGGCGGCTAGCGGAGAGCGATCGCCCCCTACGCATTAAGTTTGGCATCGACCCCACGGGCACGGACATTCACCTGGGGCACAGCACGGTCTATCGCAAGCTGCGGGCCTTTCAAGACGCAGGCCACACGGCTATTCTGCTAATCGGCGACTTTACTGCCCGCATCGGCGACCCCACCGGCAAGTCGGACGTTCGCAAGCAGTTGACGGAGGCAGAAGTGGCTCAAAACGCCCAGACCTACCTCGACCAACTCCGGCCGATTTTGGACTTTGACACGCCGGGGCGACTGGAGATCCGCTACAACTCCGAGTGGCTATCGAAGCTAGACCTGGCAAAGATTCTAGAACTGCTGGGCACGATGACCGTGGGGCAAATGCTGGCGAAGGAGGGCTTTGCCGAGCGCTATGAAAAAGAGACTCCGATTTATCTGCATGAGTTTCTCTATCCGCTGATGCAGGGCTATGATTCGGTGGCGCTGGAGGCGGATGTGGAACTGGGCGGCACGGATCAAAAATTTAACCTGGCGGTGGGGCGCGATTTGCAGCGGCACTTTGGGCAGCGACCACAGTTTGGGCTGCTGATGCCGATCTTGCCGGGGACGGACGGTGTGCAGAAAATGTCCAAATCGCTCAATAACTACGTGGCGCTGCGGGAAGACCCGCTCTCGATGTATTCCAAGCTGGAGAAAATTCCCGACAGCGCCATCCTGCAATATTTTGAGCTACTCACCAACCTACCGCTGGACTCGCTGCCAGAAAACCCGCGCGATCGCCAAAAGCTCCTTGCCCTCGAAGTGGTCAGCCAGTATCACGGCAAAGAGGCGGCTCTCGAAGCCCAGAAAGCGGCGCTGAATCTGGTGCAGGGCGATGCAACCAAGGCCGAAGCCGTGCCGGAGTTTTCCCTCGCAGAGATTCAGTTTCCCGCCAAGCTGGCCTATATTCTCAGCGCCAGCGGCCTGTGCAAGAGCAGCAGCGACGGACGGCGACAGATTCAAGGTGGCGCGGTGCGGCTGGATGGCGATCGCCTCGACAATCCTGACACCAGCTTCGATACGCCCGACGCGCTGACGGGCAAAGTTCTGCAAGTGGGCAAGAACCGCTTTGCCCGACTCGTGTCCTAGTGCTGTGTCACAGCTAGAACTTAGGTTGGCAGTAAACGCTTTAGCGCTGAAGCGCGTACTACGTTGGCTCAATCAATTCTTCAAGTACGGTCGCCCAGTCCACAGTGGTGTAAACGCTTTAGCGCTGAAGCGCATACTACGAGCCAAGGCATCACCCCAAAACTAAACTATGACACTGCACTAGTTAGTAGCTTGATTGAGGCGGGTGAGTCACGCAAAACGACTGATTCCTCTCTAGCGGCTACTGTTGGGCAGCAGCGGCCGCACCACCATAAACCCAGCCCCAAAAGCCGTGATGATAATCGCCAGCACGGTGAACCAGAGCCAGAGTCCGCTGAGGTCGCGGGGGCTGCTTTCCGATGGGTCGCCAAGGGGCAGGCTACCGGGCTGCTCTGTAAACCGGAGGCTGTCTGCGAGGGCGTGGGCCTCGGAGATGGCAGGCTGAGACGGCGGGGCTTTGGGTTTGGAGGAGGTAGGCGATTTCTTGGAAGGCGTTTGAGAGACAGGCGGGGCAACGGGGCGGATCTGCTGGGCGATCGCCGCTGCGTCTTCCTGGTCGGCGCGAGTGGGCGCAACCCATGCTGGTTGAGACATGCCTGCAATCTGCTGAAGATTTAGCACCGACGCACTCAGTCGCTCAATTTCCTGGCGAAACTGCTGATTTTGATAGGCAAGCTGCTGGTTCTGCTGATGCAGCGAGTCCAGCATGGCTTTGCTAGCCTGAAGCTCTGCCGATAGCTCGCGATAGACCGACATGGGCACCGTCGGCGCGTAGCCCGCAGCGGGCGCGGCAGGAGGATTGGGCAGGGCGGCCCCAGGGTTCCGCAGTGAAGGATCTGGGTTGGATTGGGGTTTCATGCGTCGGATCTTGCGTAAAGGGATTGGGGGTGTTTAGGGGTTGTCTAGAGTTTGTCTAAACAATTTTGTCTAGGTGATCAGGACTGGACAGTAGTCGATCACGAGTCTTACTAAGGGTATGGGCAATTTTCAAAAAAGGCTCATTCAGTCCACTAAATTTTTTGTTGCAGGTTTGTCGAAGGTTTGTTGCCGGTGCAACTGCGAGGGCGTGTTTTAAAGCCGATCCCCCCTGCCCCCCCTTAAAAAGGGGGGAACCGAGCCAAACCACTCCGGAAGTCCCCCTTAATAAGGGGAATTTGGGGGGATCGACTCAAGGCAATCAACGACCTAGAAGGTTTTAAGACCCTGCCTAGCGTTCTTCCCAGCGTTTTGAGGACATCTTTGGGCGATCGCCCTTACTATATAACTAAAACATCCGCACTATCCACAGTCAATCGAAGGATCGAATGAATAATCGACTATCGAAGCCACGCCGTTCCCTAGCCAGGGGCTTCAGTCCCTCCTCAGGTCGCCCCGTCAGGCCAGCCCCTCCAGTTCGCTATGGTATGACTATTGCAGGTCGCTCCCGTATTCTTCCATGCGAATCATGATTTTCAGGCTTTTCTCACGGCTCATAGGTCGGCGGCGCGGATGGCGCTCTGGGCGCACAGGCTTTCACCAGAGTCCTACTTGGACGGTGGCCCCCAGGCTGCGCTGGGCAGTGCTGTCTCTGGGCGTGCTGCTGGTCATGGCGATCGCGCTCACAGGCTGCAACCCGACGCAGTTCACCACCCAGGCAGCCCAGGTGCCGCGCATCGTGCTAGCAGAACTGAGCGATCCCAAAACGTTTAACCCCCCTATGAGTAACGAGGTCAACCCGTCGCTGGGGTTGATGTTTAATGGACTGCTGTCGCAAAACGGACAAACAGGTGAGCTAGAGCCGGAGCTAGCCGAGTCGTGGGAAATTTCTGACGATCAGCAACGCATTACGTTTACCCTGCGCGACGGGCTGAAATGGTCTGATGGCGAACCGCTGACGGTAGATGATGTGCTGTTCAGCTTCAACGACATCTACTTCAACCCAGATATTCCCAGCAGCGAGAGCGACATCTTGCGAATTGGCACAGAGGGCAAGTTTCCCACGGTGACGAAAGTGGGCGATCGCCAGGTCGAGTTTGCCTCACCGGAGCCCTTCGCCCCGCTGCTCCGCTTTGCTGGAGGGGTGCCGATTCTGCCCAAACATGCCCTAGCGGATTACGTGTTCTCCACCGGATCTGACGGCAAGCCCCGGTTTCTCTCCGTTTGGGGCACTGACACACCACCATCAGAATTAATCGGCAGTGGCCCCTATCGCCTTAGAAGCTATCAGCCCGCCGAGCGGATTACGCTGGAACGCAACCCCCACTACTGGCGCAAAGACGCGCAGGGCAACCCCCAGCCCTACATCGAGCAATACATCATGCAGATTGCAGGTTCGACCGACACGGCGCTAATCCAGTTTCGTTCCGGCGGGCTGGATGTGCTGGGGGTCGCGCCGGACTATTTTGCTCTGCTGAAGCGCGAGGAAGAACGCGGCAACTTCACCATCTATAACGGCGGCCCGGCGCTGACGACGACGTTCCTGGCCTTCAACCTCAACCAGGGCAGCCGCAATGGCAGACCCCTGGTAGATCCCATCAAATCCCGCTGGTTCAACAGCGTGGAGTTTCGCCAGGCCGTCGCCTACGCGCTCGATCGCCAGCGCATGATCAACAACATTTACCAAGGTGTTGGCGTGCCCCAAGACTCGCCCATTAACAAGCAAAGCCCCTATCACTTATCGCCAGAGGAAGGCTTGCCCGTTTATGACTACAACCTCGACAAAGCAAAGGAACTGCTCCAGCAGGCGGGCTTTCGCACCAATGCCCAAGGGCGGCTGACCGATGCCGACGGCAACCTGGTTCGGTTCACCCTCATCACCAACGCAGGCAATAAGATCCGCGAAAGCATGGGGGCCCAAGTCAAGCAAGACTTGGACAAGCTGGGTATGACGGTGGATTTTCAGCCGATTGCTTTTAACACGCTGGTCGGCAAGCTTTCCGACACGCTGGATTGGGAAGCGCATATTCTGGGCTTTTCGGGCGCGGGCGTGGAGCCAGACGGCAGCCGCAATGTGTGGTCAGTTGACGGGACGCTACACGCTTTTAATCAGGGGGCACTGCGCGGACAAGACCCCATCGAAGGGCGCGTCATCGCTGATTGGGAGCAGCGGATCAGTGACCTCTATATCGAAGGTAGCCAGCAGTTGGACGACGAAAAACGCAAAGCCATCTATGCCGAAACGCAGCGCCTTGCACAGGAATACCTGCCGTTTATTCACTTGGTGAATGCGCTGTCGCTGTCGGCGGTGAGAAACACCGTAGACGGGGTAAAATTTTCTGCGCTGGGCGGTGCGCTCTGGAACATTTACGAGCTGCGAAAAATCAGCCCGGAGTAAGCCGGGGGGGAAGATTGAAAATTGAAGATCGAAGATTGAAGATCGAAAACTGATATAGCTTATAGCTCTCAACTGCAAAAATGCCGAAATACGTCATGTGGGGCAGCTACTGTGAAAACGTCGTCGAAAAACGCGCCCCCTATCGCCAGGCCCACCTCGATCGTCTCGCTCAGCTTAAAGCCGCAGGCTCCGTCGTCACCCTTGGCCCCACCCAAGACCTGACGATGGTGTTTGGCGTGTACGACGCGCCCGACGAGGCCGCTGCCCGCACGCTGGTCGAAGAAGACCCCTACTGGAGCGCGGGTATCTGGACGGAATATCACCTGAAGGAATGGATTCAGGCGTTTTAATCGGCCGGCTCGTTTGCCTGAGCCATGCACTGCTCAACCTCTGCCAGCGGCAGGCTTAAGGCTTCGGCGATTTGTTGGGCGCTGAGGCCGAGGGCTTGCAGCTTGGGAATGGCCTCGTAGCGCGATCGCTCTGCTGCATCTGCCCGCTGCCGCTCTGCCTCGACTCGCTGCCGTTCCTGCTCCACCAAGTCCCACAGTTCATCAGGAATCAGCAGCTTTTCGCCCGTGTCTTCCCGATAAAAGGCAATGAGTTCCCCATCAGGGTGCAGCCGCAGGTTCAGCACGGCGCTGCGCCCGTCGGTAATCGGCTCATACACCTCACGGTGCAGCCGATAGCCGCGCAGTTGTTCAGGAATCCATTCGCCCTTGGGGTCAAACAGCCAATATTCCTGCACGCCCAACTGCTCATACAGCGTGTATTTGAAGGTTTCGTCGTGCCGGGCCGTGCTGGATGAGGTCATCTCAAAAATCACCGCAGGCACTTCGCCCTCTTCCCAAATTTTGTAGCTGTCGCGTCCGCCTGGCTCTACGTTTTGGATCACCATCACGTCTGGAGCCACCCGCAGGCGGGGAAACCCCTGGGCGTAATACAAAAACTGATCTGCCAGCACCGTTGCCCGCTGCCCTTTGAGGTACTGTTTTAGCACTTCCAGGGTCACGATAATGGCGTATAGGTGAATATAAGTTTCGGCCAAGGGTTTACCGTCGGAACTGGGATAGACCACCGGGGGGGGCGATGGAGCGGTTTCCGGTGGCAGAGCAGGCTGGGTTTGGAGCGGTTGAGTCACCATTTGCGCTGACCCCAAGGCTGTAGAGTAGAGAGCGATAAGACCAGAGAGGACTGACGCACTTGCGATAAGCTCTTTGGGTTTTGGACAATTTTTGCGGGCTGCGCCTGCGAAAAATTGTCCAACTGCGTAAGTCCTGACCAGAGAAGGATAAAACTAGACTAGCAGGCGGGGGGCGATCGCCCTAAAAGCAGCCTGAAGCCAGCCAGAACCCCCATCGATCGGTTTCCCCCAATTCACCCCAAGCTCTAGAATGCTGGGAGGACTTCACGACACAGCGGCATGGATATTAAGAGCGGATTTATCGGCACGATTGGGAATACGCCCCTGATTCGCCTGCACAGCTTTTGCGAAGAAACGGGCTGCGAAATTTTGGGCAAGGCAGAATTTCTCAACCCCGGCGGCTCTGTGAAAGATCGGGCGGCGTTATACATCATCCAGGATGCCGAACAGCAGGGGCGTTTGAAACCGGGTGGGACGGTGGTAGAAGGGACAGCAGGCAACACGGGCATCGGGCTGGCCCACATCTGCAATGCCAAAGGCTACAAGTGCCTGATCATCATTCCCGAAACCCAGTCGCAAGAAAAAATGGAGCTGCTGCGGACATTGGGAGCAGAAGTGCGTCCGGTGCCCGCTGTGCCCTATCGCGATCCAAACAACTACGTGAAGCTGTCGGGGCGGATTGCCGAAGAAACAGAGAATGCCATCTGGGCGAACCAGTTCGACAACCTGGCCAACCGGCGGGCGCATTACGAAACCACCGGGCCCGAAATCTGGATGCAAACAGACGGCAAGATCGATGCCTGGGTAGCGGCGACGGGCACAGGCGGCACCTACGCCGGAGCCGCGATGTTCTTCAAAGAAAAGAACCCCAATATCCGCTGCGTGCTGGCTGACCCGATGGGCAGCGCGTTGTACAACTATTTCAAAACGGGAGAGCTCAAGATCGAAGGCAGCTCGATTACGGAAGGGATTGGCACGAGCCGCGTGACGGCCAACCTGGAGGGTGCGCCAGTGGATGACGCGATCCGCATTGACGACCATGAAGTGCTGCGCGTGGTCTATCAGCTTTTGCACAAAGACGGGCTGTTTATGGGCGGTTCAGTCGGCATTAATGTGGGAGCGGCGGTAGCCCTAGCCAAGCAGATGGGGCCGGGGCATACGATTGTGACGGTGCTGTGTGACGGTGGGGCCCGCTATCAGTCGCGTCTGTATAACCGCGAATGGCTGGCAAGTAAGGGCTTGCTGATTGCCAGCTAGGGTAGCAGGTGGGTGCGCTGGAGCCAAAGACGCATGTCGTCGTATTCCAGTTCACAGTCGCAGCTTTCGGCTAGTACGATCACGGTTTGCGAGTCTGGAGACCTGAACCAGGCGCGAACTGTGTAGCCCGGTTCGGGGCGAGTAATCAGAACCGGAATTGCGTCCAAATTGCCTGGTTGGGCGCTGGGATCTGCTTCGCCCTGCTGCCGGAGAAAGTCCGGAAGTGCGAGGTTCGCTGGATTGGGCAGGCTGCGGATGCGGAAGGAATAAATGCCGCGAGGGGCGATCGCCCGTCCCCCCTGTTCCACACAACGCAGCACCTCAAAGGTTCCAGGGTCGAGGACTTCTACCGTGCCGTCGGGCAGCGTGCGGGTTCTGAAGTTCTCTGGAATGGCGATCGCCACACCAAACTGTGGCAGTTCCAGCGTCCGCAGGCTGCCTGAGGCGTGCACTTCGGCGATGTCAGGGCAAGGCGTAGCTCCCAGTTCTGATGCCAGATTGGTTTCTGATGCCAGATTGGTTGGCCCAGAGCGTGGCAGCGCCAGGGACATCCCTGCACCCAGCAGCGCGCCTGTGAATAAAACCAAAAGCTGAATTTTCATCCCCTGAACCTGCTTCTAGACATGCAGCAGCCAGCGCCAGCGTCTTGATCTAGAACTACAGCAGAACAGGTCGGACTTCCAGGCAGCTTGACCTACCAGCGGCGAGTTTTTTGCACAATATCCACTACGCCTGCGCCAACCGTGGCCAGCAGCAAGATCCACAGCAGCCCGCCGGGAATAAACGTGAGAACGCCCAGCCCGCGCATCACCCAGACCGTGACCGTAATGCCCAAGAGAATTAGAAACGCCGCAGTCGTTGGCTTCATCGCAGTTTGCCCCAGCAGTTTGCCTCAGCAGTTTGCCCCAGGGTTCGCCTCAGGGTTCGCCCCAGATTCGCTCCATTCTTGCCCCCTGTTCTCCACAGGCGAACGACAGGATAGTGATAGCTTAGCCGCGCCTGCGAACGCCCGCCAAGATGCCCGACCCGATCGCCAGCAGCACCAGCGCGTAGACCGCTTCTCTGGGGATTTCCGTCAGCAGACCGAAGGATTGCAGCAACAGCAAGATTGCCATCATGACCAGCAAAATGCCAGCGACGTACAGAAAGATAGTGATGGCTAAGTTGGGAGAACGACCCACGGGTGAAACTCCATTAGGGCAGGGCGGTGTGTCAAGCAGCAGGGCACGAAGGGCCGGGTACGATGGTCTATTTTGACACGGGATCGACCCTGCTGGGGAGAAGTTGGCATCTCTTGGTTTTAGGGAAGCCGCAGAGCAGGCAGGATAGGAAAGGAGTGGGGCGATCGCCCGCGCTGGATTAGACCAAGACCTGCCGATCTAGCACCTCTTCTGCCAGCCCAAAGGAAAGCGTCATGCCCGCGCCACTCAGCGCATTCACCACCGTCACACCCGGTTCGGGATGCTGAATCCAATGCACCTGCCCTGGCAGTTTGGCGTAGATCCCGTGCCAGGTTTCGGCAATCGCAAAACTGGGAGCGCGGGCAAAGCCTCGCAGATATTCCAGCACGGCCTGATTCACCTCGGCACGGTCAAACGGATCGGGCGACAGACCGTATTCGTGGGAATCGCCCAGCACCAGTTCGCCGGCACGATTCTGCGACATCATGACGTGAATGCCCCACTTGGGAAAAAAGGGCGTTTCTGTGGCGATGCGCTGTTTCAGGGCGGGCAGCGATGGACAGTCGGCAAAGGCAGCATAGTGGGTCAGCGTCAGTCCGGCGCAGAGGGATGGCCCAATTCGCCAGCCGTTGGGCTGTGGCCCGGTTCGCATCATTTGCAGCTTGACCTTGGTCAGTCCACTGGCAGCATACAGGTCAGGATAGAGCATTTCAAAATCAGCGCCGCTACAGACGAAAATTTCCTCCGCGCTCCAGGGTTTGCCGCCTGCTAGCACCTGGGGATGGGCGATCGCCGTCACCGCTTCCCCAAACCGAAACTCCACCCCATACTTGGCTGCCAAGTAATCCGGCAGTTGGGCGATCGCCTCTCGCGGGTCAACCGTCATCTCTGTCGCGCTCCACAGTGCCCCCAACAGCCCCTCCGTCACTGCCGCCGCACTTTTTTGGGCCACTTCGTCTGCCGTGAGCAGTTGGATGGAATCGGCGGCGCGGTTTGCCGCGACAAATTCCTCCAGCACCGCCAGCTCATCGGCCCGATAGGCCAGGTGCAGCGACCCGCATTCCTCAATGCCAAATCCAGCGCCCTTCGCTGCTTCCAGCCAAATCTGACGTGACTTTAGCGCCCGCGCATACAGCGCTCCCTGGGGTTGCCCAATCGGCCACACCATGCCAAAGTTGCGAATCGACGCGCCGATCGCCCGCGTATTTCGTTCAAACACCACCACCTGCCGACCGCGCTTTGCGGCTGCCAGCGCGTGGGCCAGCCCCACTATCCCCGCCCCGACAACAATGACCTCTACTTTACTCATTTTTATTCATCAATTTTGTCTTTGGGGGACGTTCACGACGACGCTTCCAAACTCACTAAGACTCCCTTTAGCTCCATCAGCGAATCCAGCAGTCCGTCATTGGGATAAGCCGCCAGTTGCGATCGCTCGTGGGTTCCGTTGGTAACCCCCAGAGACAGGCACGCATGAGCATTGATTCCAGCGGCCAAATCAGACGGCGTATCCCCAATCACCACCACCGCCTGGGGGTCTTTAACGCCTAATTTATACATCGCTTTCTGAATCATGTAGGGCGCAGGTCTGCCCTCCTGGTTGTAAATTTCTGATGGCGTAACGGAGGCTTGAATGATGGAGTTGGGGCCACCCACATAGTCCGAATTTAGCCCCACGTCCCAACCCAAACGATTTAGGATGATGTCCGTTACTTTTCGATAAAAACCTGTGTTGAGGGCGATCGCAACTCCCTGGTTCTGCAAATAGGAGAACATCGCCAAACAACCCTCTGTAGGCGAAACAGGATGGGTTTGATAATGCTCCTCCAGTACCGAGCAAAATGCAGCGTAGGACACATCAATCTGTTCGGATAAATCTGGATGACCTGCACCAAGTTGGGCTTCCCAAAGGGTTTGAAAAACTCGTTTTTTTGCCCATCCCATCATGGACACAATCTGGTCAGTCGTTGCTTCCAGTCCGGTTTGTTCGGCTGCCAGAAAGAAGCACTTCTCAACTTCTTGCTCATCCTTAACCGTTGTGCCCGCCATGTCGAACACAACAAGCTGAATACTAGACACAGCAATTTTCCTGCGTAGGTTGAATGATAGCTTGGAACAAACCAGACAGCGCGAACTGACTCAAGCTTGAACTATGACGAGTCCCCCAAGCCGTAGCTACTATATCGAAATTTCTTACAGGGTAGCAGCGCTTAAATCTTGAGAATTATGAAATAATCCAGCCTTAATCTTTCCTTGAACTCTTCTTAGATTGCTGATAGTACCGTCAGAGCATGTATATCTGCATTCTACTATTTCAACTTTTGCTGAGCAACCGACAGGCTTGTTCTGAATGCCTGCTAAATATCCAAAAGAGATAGGTGTATAAGGTTTTTTATGTACCCGGTCTTCACGTTTCTTTAAATTTTCTCACTGCTCTGGTTTTCGGTTCTAATTCGGCTGTCCTGACGCTTTTAAGCTTGGTTCGGCAATTACATTGAACGATGGATTATTACAATGCTTGAGAAATGGATTGGGAAGCGTAGGTCACGCTTTTTGACTGGATTTATGGCAGCGTTTGGGTTGGCCATCGTGGTGGCTGCCTGCACCTCTGGCCCTGTAACCACAAACCCTGGAACGGGCACTGGGACGGGTTCAGCGACTGTAGCTGGGGGTTCGGAAACAATTACGGTGTATACCGCGCTGGAAGATGACCAGCTTGCGGAATATATTCCTATGTTTGAAAAGTCTCATCCCAATATCAAAGTGAATAAAGTACGCGACTCTACGGGAATCATCACCGCTAAACTGCTGGCCGAAAAAGACAATCCCCAGGCCGATGTCGTGTGGGGAACGGCGGTGTCGAGTCTGCTGGTAGCTGATCAGCAGGGAATGCTGGAACCCTATGCTCCGGCAGGCTTAGAAGCTGTACAGCCCCAGTTTCGCGATGACCGGAACCCGCCGACTTGGGTCGGGATTGATGCCTGGATGAGCGCCTTCTGTGCCAACACGGTAGAACTGGAGCAAAAGGGTGTGCCCGTGCCGACCTCTTGGGCAGATCTCACCAAGCCTGAATACAAAGGCATGATTGTGATGTCGAACCCGGCCTCTTCGGGGACGGGCTTCCTGTCGGTATCGGCTATTTTGCAAATGATGGGGGAAGAGCAGGGCTGGAAGTATCTCGATGCGCTGCATCAGAACGTGGCTCAATATGTCCACTCTGGCTCCAAGCCCTGCAAGATGGCGGGCGCAGGCGAGTATCCCATCGGCATTTCCTTTGACTATCGGGCTGTGAAGCAGAAAAACGACGGGGAGCCGATCGCTGCGGTGTTTCCAACTGAAGGATCGGGGTGGGATATTGAGGCGAATGCGCTAGTGAAGAAGGCGAATATCAAGCCCGGAGCGAAAGCGTTCCTGGATTGGGCGATTTCTCCGGAGATTATGGTCGAGTATGCCAAGAACTTTCCGGTGACTGCGATAAAGACGGATGTACCGATTCCTGAAGGATACCCGGCTGATCCCACCAAGCAACTGATCAAGAATGACTTTAACTGGGCAGCCAAGAACCGGGATGCGATTTTAGCCGAGTGGACAAAGCGCTACGACAGCAAATCGGAGCCCAAGTAGGAACGTGAGTGCGAATAGAGACTGGAACAAAACTGGAGCAAAACTGGAGCAAGTCTGAGACATGGGCTGGAGTGAGAGCGATCGCCCTTGTTGCTCGGTCAGTAACGCAGTGAAGTAACTCCAGGAATTCGCTCACTGATTCCTACGGAATGTCCAGAGATCACTCAGAGGATGAATCGGTTTCTTTGGCTTGCAGATCGGTTCATCCTCTTTTCCTGTTCTGAGCATTTTTCGAGCTTCATTGTGAGCCTTATCTTAATTTTTTAGATTTTTTAGAATCATGACTTACTCGCCTGATCCGCCAGCAACGGCTCGTCCAGTTTCTCCAGCCAGTTCATCTGCGTCGGTGAGGATGCCCGTTGCCTACCCCGAGGGCGATCGCGCTCTGGAAACTCCTTACCTGCAAATTGAGAATGTTCACAAGCGCTTCGGCAGCTTTGTGGCGCTGCGAGACATTTACCTGGATGTGTATCCGGGCGAGTTTGTCTGTTTGCTGGGGCCGAGCGGCTGCGGCAAGACCACGCTGCTGCGGATTATTGCGGGGCTAGAGCAACAGACCAGCGGGCGTGTGATTCAAGCAGGGCGAGACGTTTCAAGCTTGCCGCCTGCCAAGCGAGACTTTGGCATCGTGTTCCAATCCTACGCGCTGTTTCCCAACCTGACAGCGGCGCAGAACATCGCCTACGGACTGCAAAACGCCAAGATGCCCAAGGCGCAAATTGATGCTCGCGTTGCAGAACTGCTGGAAACCGTTGGCTTAGCGGGATTTGGAGCCAAGTATCCAGCCCAGCTTTCGGGCGGGCAACAGCAGCGGGTGGCGCTGGCGCGGGCGCTGGCCCTGTCTCCCGGACTGCTGCTGCTGGATGAGCCGCTGTCGGCGCTGGATGCCCAGGTGCGGGTGCGACTGCGGACAGAGATCGCGCAATTGCAAAAGCGGTTGGGAATTACCACCATTATGGTGACGCACGACCAAGCGGAGGCGCTGGCCATGGCCGATCGCGCCGTGGTGATGGACAGGGGCTACATTGCTCAGGTTGGTACACCCCACAGCATTTATCAGCGCCCCACAACCCCGTTCGTAGCCAACTTCATCGGGGTGATGAACTTTTTGCGGGGCGTGGTAGCTTCTTCTGGACAAGTCCGCTGCGGCAATCTCTTGCTCGATGCACCTCGCAATGAGTTTGACGTGAATACGCCAGTGCAGATTGCAATCCGTCCAGAGAATGTAAAAATCCTGCCGCAAAAGGATGCCTTTGACAGCAGCCTGCCGAATGTAATTGTGGCGGAGCTAGAGGAAGTGGAGTTTCTGGGGTCTGGCTATCGAATTGGGATGCGACTGGAAGGCGATGCCAAGGATCTGATCACCAGCGAACTGCCTGCTGATGCGGCGGAACTGCTGGATTTGCAAGTGGGGGCAGCACTGGTGGCGCAATTGCCGCCCGACTGCATTCAAGTCTTTGCCCAGGAACCCGTGAGAGCCTGAACCATGACGACATCTCCTGCTTCCTCCTCTCTGCGCGATCGCCTCTTTCCCCCACAGGTGCGCCACGTTATCACCCGCGAAGACTGGATCATGCGGCTGATGCTGGCGATCGCCACGTTATTTCTGCTGGCGGGCGTGGTGCTGCCGCTGGTGCCGATGATCCAGCGGAGTTTTCAGGACACAGAGGGCAACTGGGTGGGCTGGGCCAACTACGTTCGCTACCTGACCACGCCCTCGCTGCTGGTGTCGTTCACAAATACCCTCTCAGTGGCGATCGCCAGTACGCTCCTATCCGTCATTTTGGGATTCCTCTATGCCTACGCGCTGACGCGCACCGCCATGCGCGGCAAAGGGATCTTTCGCATTCTCGGTACTTTGCCGCTGTTCATTCCGCCGCTGGCCCATGCGATTGGGCTAATTTACCTGTTTGGCAATAAGGGCCTGTTTACGACTGGATTCTTTGGGCTGTTGCCGCCGTTTGATATCGGCCTCTACGGCCCCGTTGGCATTACCTTGGGCGAAGCGCTCTACTGCTTCCCGCAGGCAGTCGTGATTCTGGCGACCGCCCTCAGCCTCACCGATGCTCGCCTTTATGAAGCCGCCGACGTGATGAGAACGCCGCCGCTGCGGACGTTTTTGACGGTAACGCTGCCCAGCGTCAAGTATGGGCTGATGAGCGCCATTTTTGTCTGTTTTACCCTGGCCTTTACCGACTTTGGCGTGCCCAAGGTGGTGGGCGGCAACTTCAACGTGCTAGCGACCGACATCTACAAGCAGGTGATTGGGCAGCAAAACTTTTCGATGGGCGCAACCATCAGCGTTTTTCTTTTGCTGCCAACGGTTTTAGCATTTATCCTCGACCGCATCGTGCAGCGCCGCCAGACGGCAATGGTCAGCGCCAAGTCGGTGCCCTATCAGCCCAAGCCCAAGCCTGCCCTCGATTGGCTGATGTTTGCGATTTGTGGGGCGATCGCCTGCTTTGTGCTGCTGGTGTTTGCGGCAATCGTCCTGGCTTCGATTGTCAAGGTCTGGCCCTACAACTTTGAGCCAACGCTGCGGCACTATAACTTCAATGCAGTCGGGGGTGGGGGCTACGCCGCCTACTGGAACAGCATTCGCATGTCGCTCTATACGGCGATTTTTGGGACTGCTGCTGTCTTTGCGATCGCCTACCTTGTCGAAAAGGGCAAAGGACTTAAGGGCCTGCGCCTGTCCAACTATTTCCTGGCGACGATTCCCCTAGCGCTGCCCGGATTGGTGCTGGGCTTGGCCTACGTGTTTTTCTTCAACAATCCCACCTGGAATATTGGCGGACTGGCAATCAGAAACCCGCTGAACTGGCTCTACGGCACAATGGCGATTCTGGTGTTATGCAATGTGATCCACTTTTTCACCGTTTGCTTTCTGACGGCCACCACTGCCCTGAAACAGATTGATCCAGAGTTTGAGGCGGTGTCTGCGTCCATGCGGGTGCCATTTTACAAAACCTTTTGGCGCGTCACGCTGCCGCTCTGCGTTCCAGCCATTTTAGACATCGGCATTTACTTTTTTGTGAATGCGATGGTGACGATTTCTGCCATCGTTTTTCTCTATCCGCCCACGTTGCCGCTGGCGGCCGTGGCCATTATCAACATGGATGATGCTGGAGACATTGCACCCGCTGCGGCCATGTCTACCCTCATCGTGGTCACCAGTATCGGCGTGCGCCTGCTGTACTGGTTTTTGACACGCGGCCTGCAAATCCGAACCCAGGCCTGGCGATCGCAGGCAAGATAACTCCAGGCGAGATAACTCCAGGCGAGAGCAGGCTACAAATCTTGAGCCTCGTAAACTTGCTGGCTGAATCGCTGAAAGTCTTCCTCACAGAGCTTTAGCGCCTCCACCGCAGTCGCATATCCAGCCGCATCAAACAAGTCTCGCTCGCGGATCTTTGGCAGCCATGAGCGCAGCTTAATTAGCTCTGTTTCATTTTCATCGAGTTCGGCAAAGGTAAGATTCTGCTCTTGCCGCTCATGCTCTAGCTCTTTGTGAAAGTCCTGGCAGCGCCCCAGAAATTCCTCGTACTCGGCCTCCGCCTGCTGCTGAAATCGCTCAATCAGTCTTGAGTTTTGCTTCTCCTGTTCAATCGTGACGGTCAGCAGATCTGCCTCCCCGCCACCGTCGATAATTTCCATCGTCAATGTCTCTAGTTGTATCTGCAAATTTTGGCGCTGGGGCAGCACGCACACCGATTGCTGGAGATATAAGCCTCCCCACCCTTTTAACTTTCGCCAGACGTAGACCCTCTGCGTGGACGGCTGAGAGGGAACACGGTAGATCAGCAGATTCCAGGACTGACCAGACATGGGTTTATTGTAACAGGTGTTGCATTTATCCTAAAGACGTGTCAAACTCTGATGCAACAAGTGTTGCTTAATCTGCTTGTTGCCTGATGATGCCCTAGAAGCAGTTGCTTCCCTGGAAACTCTTGGAAGAGTGTCTACTACAAATCCTCCTGCTACCAATCCTTTGGCATGAAAAACTCTGCACTTTGGTTCGTAATTTGTTTGGGAGTGGTGAGTCTGTGCGCGGATGCGACCTACGAAGGGGCACGGAGCATCACGGGCGCGTATTTGGGCAGCCTGGGTGCAAGCGGTGCGGTGGTGGGTTGGGTGGCGGGGCTGGGCGAACTGATTGGCTACGGGTTTCGGCTGGTCATTGGCTATTTGAGCGATCGCACTCGGCAATATTGGCGCATCACCACGCTGGGCTACTGCATCAACACGGCCGTCGTACCGCTGCTGTCGCTGACCACCACCTGGCCCGCCGCCGCCGGACTGATGATTGCCGAACGCACAGGCAAGGCGGTTCGCACGCCGCCGCGAGATGTGCTGCTGTCCCACGGCGCGATGCAGATCGGGCGGGGATTGGGCTTTGGGCTGCACGAAGCGATGGATCAAATTGGGGCGGTGGGCGGGCCGCTGATGGTGGCGGCAATGCTGACCTGGCAGTATGGCTATCGCGGCGGCTTTGCGATTCTGGTGATTCCGGCGGTGCTGGGGCTGCTGGTGCTGCTGGTGACGCAGCGGATTTATCCGAATCCGAGGGACTTTGAGCCGCCGACTCCGGCGGATTTGCACACGGAGGGGCTGCCGCGCCGCTTTTGGATTTATCTGGGGGCGATCGCCCTGGTCGCGGCAGGCTATGCCGACTTTCCGCTGATTGCCTTCCATCTGCAACGGACGGGCGTGGAATCCACCAGCCAGATTCCGCTGCTCTATGCGCTGGCGATGGGCGTGGATGCGATCGCCGCGCTGCTGTTTGGGCGCTGGTTTGACCGGGTGGGGCTGGGCAGCCTGATGCTGGCGATCGCCCTGTCGCTGCTGTTCGCGCCGCTGGTCCTTTTGGGCAGCTTCCAGACGGCAATCTGGGGGATAGTGCTGTGGGGCATTGGCATGGGCGCACAGGAATCCATCATGAAGGCGGCGGTTGCGGGCATCGTCCCGCCCCAGCGACGCGGCTCGGCCTTCGGCATTTTCAACACAGGCTATGGGCTGGCGTGGTTTGCGGGCAGCGCCCTGATGGGCACGCTCTACGATTTCTCGCGGCCCGCCCTGGTGATTTTTTCGGTGCTGATTCAGGCTCTATCGCTGCCTGTTCTACTTTTTGTTGTCCGGGGTGCGCGGTCGTCCTGACTTCCGCCAATGCATTCTCTCACACGCCAGCCCCCACCCAGTCGCCCACAGGTTCCACACTGCCAGCCGCCGCCTGCACCCGCTGCGCCTGAATTGCGGTGATGGCGACGGTGTTGACAATATCGGGCACAGTACAGCCCCGGCTGAGGTCGTTGACGGGTTTTCGCAAGCCCTGGAGGATGGGCCCAATGGCGACGGCGTTGGCAGAGCGCTGCACGGCCTTGTACGTATTGTTGCCCGTGTTCAGGTCAGGAAAGATAAACACCGTTGCGTGGCCTGCGACCTTGCTATCGGGCAGCTTGGTTTTGGCGACGCTGGCATCCACCGCCGCGTCATATTGAATCGGCCCTTCAATTTGCAAGTCGGGACGCTGGCTTTGGGCAATGCGGACGGCTTCCCGCACCTTGTCTACATCTTCGCCCTTGCCCGAATCGCCTGTGGAATAAGACAGCATCGCCACCAGCGGCTCGATGCCAAACAAGGCAGCGGTTTCCGCCGAGCTAATGGCAATGTCGGCCAACTGCTGCGGGTTGGGGTTGGGGTTCACGGCGCAGTCGCCATAGACCAGCACCCGGTCTTCCAGACCCATGAGAAAGACGCTGGAGACGATGGAGCAACCGGGCTGCGTGCGGATAAACTCCAGCGCGGGACGGATCGTGTGGGCGGTGGTGTGCAGCGCCCCCGACACCATGCCGTCCGCCAGGCCTTTGTAGACCATCATCGTGCCAAAGTAGCTAACATCGCGCATCAGGTCGTGGGCAAATTCCAGCGTGATCCCCTTGTGCTTCCGCAGGTCGTAGTAGGTCTGGGCAAATTCTTCCTGCCAGTCGGATTCCAGCGGGTCGATCAGCGTTGCGTCGTCGAGATGGAGTCCGAGGGCGGCGATCGCCTCCTGAATCTGTCCCCGGTTGCCCAGCAGCGTCACGTCTACCACATTGCGTTGCAGCAAGATTTCGCTGGCCCGCAGGATGCGCTCGTCCGTTCCCTCCGGCAGTACAATCCGCTGGCGCATCGTCTTCGCCTGCTGGATCAGTTCATATTCAAACATCAGTGGGGTCATGCGCGTCGAGCGGGCCACCTCAATGCGGGCCTCCAGCCTGGACAGATCCACCGACGATTCAAACAGCCCCAGGGCGGCAGCGATTTTGCGCTCGTTGAATGGGTTGAGCTGGGCGCGAACCTGGCTGGCGCGGGTGGCCGTTTCGTAGGTATCGGTGGCGACGGCGAAGATGGGCAGGGGCGATCGCCGAAAACTGTCCAGCAGCGCCCGCACCGACGGAGCCAGTTCCAGCCCGCCCGTCAGCGCGATGCCCGAAATTTTGGGATAGTCTTCGGCAAACATGGTCGTCAGACAGCCCAGCACGATATCCGCGCGATCGCCCGGCGCAATCACCAGCGCCCCCTCCTGCACATGGGTCAAGAAATTGGGCAATTGCATCGCCGCCACCTTATAGCCCAGCACGTCGCGGTTAAGCTGGCTTTCGTCGCCCATCACGAGTTCTCCGCCCAGGGTGTGCATCACCTCGGCCACCGTGGGTTTGGTAATGCGCGGCTCTTCCGGCAGCAGGAACACGGGGTCGTCAGTTTGCCATGTAGCCTGGAGGCGATCGCCCAGTTCCTCGCGCATCTCTGGCGCAATCCGGTTGATGAACGTAGCGGCGATCGCACAGCCGTAGTTCAAAAACGCCTCCCGCTCCGTCCGCACTGCGCTGATCAGTTCCTCTAGCGTTTTGCCCTCGCCGCTCGACACTAGGGCGATCGGGGCCGCCAGCAAATTTGCCACCTGTGCGTCAAAATCATCCACAAAGGCAGAGCCGATTTCCGTCGCGTCCACCCCTTCGCACACCACGAAATCGCACTGCGCCTCCAGCGTTTTGTAAGCTTCCACCACCCGTTTCAGCAATGTATCGGTACGGCCAGTAGCTAATAGCGCCTGCGCTTCCTCATGGGTGAGGGCATATTGCGAGTTGTAGGGCGCAGCAATGGCGTAGCGACTCCGCACCAAGTCAATATCGTTGTCTGGCGTGTCGCCCGCGTGAATCACCGGACGAAAGAAGCCCAGCCGCCCCACCCGTTTCGACAGCAGTTCCATCAGCCCCAGCAGCACCAGCGACTTGCCGTTGCCCGGTTCGATTGCGGCAATGTAGAGATTTTTAAGCATAAGATTTTGAGCAGGGGCAGATTTTGAGCGGGGGGCGATCGCCAGCAGACATGACATCAGCGCTAGCCGAATAGAACACTGTTAATTTTGGATTTTAGATTTTAGATTCTGGATTTTAGATTTTGGATTCTAGAGTGGCGATTTTGGGTTGCCAAGCCAGCGCTGCTGAAAGATCTCCAGCGGCCCTGTAGAAGCCTCTTGTAGGAGCCTATTGATGGGGAATCGACACCAAAGCCAATACCCAATGCGATTGCTCCACATTCTACGCAGGCGCTTCCAGAAGATTTGGTAATCCTGGACACGACGCACGGCGCACCCAGCTTGTCTCGATCAGGAATGTCAGGAATTCTCAATGAAAACGCAGTATTACACCGCAACCAGCCTGGATGGCTACATCGCCGATGCCAACCATTCTTTGGAGTGGCTGTTTCAGTTTGGCGACCCAGAAGACGGCAGCTATCCCAGCTTTATTCAAGAAGTGGGGGCGATCGCTATGGGTTCCACCACCTACGAATGGATTCTCAACCACGACAGCCCCGACAATCCCAACGCAAGCCCAGCGCAGCCCGCCTGGAGCTACACGCAGCCCGCTTGGGTGTTTACCACGCGCACGCTGCCCACCGTTCCGGGTGCGGATATTCGCTTTGTGAAAGGCGACGTGCGTCCGGTGTATGAGGAAATGCGGGCGATCGCCCAGGACAAAAACATCTGGGTAGTAGGCGGCGGCGACCTGGCAGGGCAGTTTTATGACCAGGGGCTATTGGATGAAATTATCGTGACCATTGCCTCGGTAACGCTGGGCAGCGGTGCGCCCCTACTGCCACGCCAAATCACCACGCCGCCGCTCAAGCTGGTGTCTGCAACGACCTATGGCACAGCCTTTGTCGAACTGCGCTATGCAGTGCAGCGAAGCGCCGATGAGGGTTAGTCGCTCCCAACGGAGAGAAAACAAGAGTCCTGACCGCCTTCTCCTCTAGGGAAATATTTTCGGATATATGGGGATGTAGTCTGCCTATCGCAGGGTGAGCAATATCTGCGTTCAGCTATCTGCGTTCGGCTATCTGCGTTCAGCCACGCCCCTGTTGGAATCGATCGGAATTGATTCGGAAATTGATGCGTAAAGTTGCCTGAATGGCCTGATAAGTGCGTAACCGCTGAAGAGTGGCGCTGGTCAGGTCATCCCAGGCTGGAGATCGAGCCAATCAAAGTATTTGGTTTTCTTGGGATACGGTTTATCGATCAGCTCTGGCTTCTCGGTTTCCCTAATTTTCTCAATTTCACCAGTTCTTTTGATTTTTGAGGTAACTTCCTATGAAGCACATTATGGCCTTTGCTCTTGGCGCTATGAGCGTTTTGGGGTTCGCTACGGCTGTCTCTGCTGAAACCTTTACGGTTGAATGCACCTCTACTAGCCAACTCTGTGACCGCACGGCAACGCTGAACTTTACCTCGGATGGGCCAGGGATAGAGTATGCTGTTACGCTCAAGGCTCCGTCAACCCACTGTTCAGCCGTGAGATACCTGGTGTACTCCAATGACGGTCAGCGCCGCTTATTGGGTCGCACTACTTTCTTGAATGCAGGGGAATCAGATTATGTTTTCTTGGGCAACAACTATGCCCGTGGTTCCCAGAGTGTGCTGATTGGCGCGGAAGGCTGGATTGGAAACTGCAATACTGGCCGTCTACATTCCTGGGGAGTCGATGCCAACGCATACCCCGTACCGCGTTAGCGCGATCGCGCGATTCAGGTATGACTGATGGGGAAGCTGAGAGAGCAAGACGCAACACACGGGCAGTCTATGAATCTTGCATCCATCAAACAACTATTTCCAGAGTCAGCCAGCGACATCGAAGCTCTTGAAACCTTGGGGCTTGCGACTCGCCAGCCTGGTTGGATCAACACCCTCGACCTAGACAAGGCAATGACCGCTTGTTGGCTACTTGGCAAGATAGGAGATGACCAAGATGCAGATGCGCTCGCCGATGTGTTAGCGGGTCAACGCAGTGAATTATGGGTGCAGGCAGCGGCATCCCTGAGTTCAATCATGACTCAGAGGCATTTAGGGCCCCTGCTCTCGATTCTTGAAACGAGTTTTGATCCGGCACAGCGAGAAAGTGTTGTGTATGCTCTCTCTTTCCAATCAGACAGCGAGATTACCCCGCAAGTGATTCGGGTATTGACTGACGTTGCAACTCATCAGGGTGAGGCTCCTTCTGTTCGAGCGCAAGCCCTAGAAGGACTGGGAAATCAACTTTCTCAGGAGTTACTAACTCTACATCAGGAAGCAGTGAACGCAATATTGACCGCACTTGACGACTCGGAAGCTGTCATTAGGTTTTGGGCCTGCTTTGCTGCGGGCTGTCTCAAAAGCAAGGAAGCCCTGTCAAAGCTCCAATTCTTAGCTCAGAACGACAAGACCTTTGTGGAGGGATGGTGGACTGTGAGTCAGGAAGCTGAAGATGCCATCGCTTTAATCAATCGAGATTAATCAATGGCGGTTCATCAATGGCGGTTCATCAATGGCGGTTCATCAATGGGAAACCTCCTCTGCGTTAACCAAGCCAATTGCTCACTATCTGCTCACATCTACTCACTATCTAATAACTTTCGTACTCATGCGTACTCATGCGTACTCATGTTGTACCCATGAGCCGCCCCACGTTACTCAACTTTTATGGAGATATGGAGGACAAGTATGATCGCCAAGTTTACGACCGATGAAGCCTATTACGCCAGTTTTCCCAGTCCAGCGGAGCAGCTTACGATTGAATGGGACACCGAAACAGGGAAGCCCATCCGCCTAGAATGGGTGCATGGTTCCGCAGTTTGGTTTCTCCACCCCAAAACGCCAGGCAGCATTACAAGGGAAATGCCAGACTTCAACTACTATGACGTTAACCTGCGGATGACTACGGCTGGATACGAAGAAACCGCATACGGACTCAAGGGAAAACTCACGGTGGACGCGCACCGTCCTTCAGGGGCCACATTCGCTGCTATCTATGAAGGCACTGGCACGGCTTGGTTTGTGGCTGATGGTACGTTGACCCACCTGGCCGCTTCCTGAGTCATTGGAAATCTGTTCAGCAACGCCGCTGAGTCTGTTCATCTGTGACATGAGGCTATGCCGTGACTGAAGGCTATGCCGTGACTGAAGGCTATGCCGCGACTGAAGGCTATGCCGCCGCTTCGACCTTTTGCAGGAGTTCTTGGGCCAGCGACTCAAAGGACGCAAGCGCATTCTCGGCAGCAGTGCGGTCTTGGGCGCTGAGTCCGTCCAGAGATTCCACCGCAAACAGCGGGCAGCCCTCGCTCTGAGACTTGGACACGATATTGAGGCGGGGCACCCAGGTTGCTTCTGAAAACAGTTGCACCTGGTTGCCCCCAGGCAGTTTATTCAGCCGTCCGTATAGCTCTTCGACCATCGATAAATTAAAGGCCCGCGAGGTGCGATCGTGCATACTGACTGCAATGCCCACGATGGGCAGCGGCGTTTCGCGAAACTGCCCGACTTCTTCGATTTGCCCCAGCACAAATTCCAGCGCCCGGATGGGATAGGGCGAAAGCTGAGTCGGCACTAGCACGCCCCCAGAGGCCATCAGGGAAATGCGGTTCACCTTGCCAAAGGAGGGCGGCGGGTCAATAAACACAAAGTCATAATCCTGGCTTTTGAGCTTTTTGGCCAAAATGCGATCGCTGTCCACAATCTGAATCAACTGATTCTCCATATTGCTGAGGCGGATGTGGGAAGGCACGACATCTAAAACCACGTTGCCCCAGCGCTTTTTCATAATCACATCGTCCAGCACCAGCCGGGGTTCGGTGAGCAAATGGGTAATGTCTTTTCGACCAACTTTTTCCACATCTTCTAGCGGGTCGATTCCCAGGCCCGTCGTTAGGTTTGCCTGTGCGTCGATGTCAATCAGCAGCACCCGCTTGCCCAGTTGCGCTAGGGCCGCAGCCAGGTTAATGGTTAGGGTGGTTTTGCCAACGCCGCCTTTGTTGTTGAAAACGGTGATGATCATAGCGTTTCGGGGTGGAGTGTGGGGGGACAAATCGGGCTGTATGGGCAGCACTGAGAGGACGTGGGAGTCTTGCGACAGTTGGGCGATCGCCCGCACAAGCTGTTCGTGAATTTTGCGGTGGCTGCTGCCAAAGGCCTCCATGACGCGATCGCAGTTTCGCTTCCACAGCAGCGACCCCAACACCCGATAGCTTTGGTAGAGGTAGTCGCGGCTATAGTTCCAGAGCGAGTGAACCGCCTCGCCATCGTTGTAGAGCAGGCGAAACTGCTTGCCGTTGGTCAACAGTCCTAAAATGCTGCCCGAAGCGAGCAGATAATCCCGTAGTTGCCAGCTATTGTGGGCGATCGCCTGCTTGGGCGACTTCGCTTCGATAATCAGGTAGTGGCAATAGGGGGCAGATTGCTGCGCCCTGAGTAAAAAATCAACCCGCTTTTTGCCGAATGGAACCTGCTGAAGAATATCCTGCGGCCGGTAGCCCAGCAGTTCTAGCATGGGCAGAATGACTTCGGTTTCCAGCGCTTTTTCAGAATTGCAGCCATCGACCCGATCGAGCAAGGCACACCAGCGCTGATGAAACTCGTCTGAAACTGCCATAGGGAATTTCCATCCAAGCCAAGCCATGAGCGTTGCGATCCAGACTATCTTGGCACGGGGCATCCTGCCTGATCCACAAAAAAAAACAGAAACTTGACTGAAACGAGGCTAAAACAAAGTTGTCAGCAATTTTGCCGAGTCACATTGCCCAATTCTTCTGAGTGGCGCTAATTGAGTGGCGCTAATGAAGTTGCTGGAAGGCTGACAGGCGCTGGACTGGCAATCTAAAATCGCAAATCCAAAATCGCAAATCCAAAATCAAGAACTAATCGAGAACTAATCGAGAATCAATCTGGTTATTCGCGGGTGGTCTGCCGCAGCCATGCTTCGATGCCGTCGGCCAGGGCATCGGCCAGGCGCTCCTGCTCCTGCGGATTGACGATCCACTCGAATTCAAAGGGATTGATCATAAAGCCTAGTTCCAGCAGGACGGATGGGGCAACGGCGGGGCGCGTCAAGGCGAGGTTATTCCAAAAGACCCCGTAGGAAGGGCGATCGCGCGTTTCCACCAGATAATCATGCAGAAATTCCGCCAGGTCTTGCGCCTGGTTTTGATACCAGAACGTGCCAATGCCTGCGGTGTTGATCGCGTCGCCATCGTCGGGCAGCGCGTTGTAATGAATGCTGAGGGCGAGGTGTGGCTCCTGTTCCACAATCATGGCGGCGCGTTCGTTGGGGCCGAGGTCGATGTCTTCGGTGCGGCTCATGATCACCGTTGCGCCCCTCGCTTGCAGGCGATCGCGCAGCAGTTTGGACACAATCAGCGCCACGTCTTTTTCGGGATAGCCCGTGGGGCCGCGAGCGCCGAGGTCATCCGGGCCACCGTGGCCGGGGTCGAGAAAAATCCGCAGTCCCGTCAGCGGTTGCCGCCGCGATGACGACAGCACTGGCGGGTTTCGCAGCGACAGCACCAGGCTAGTGCCCTCATAGCGCAGCTTGTAGCCCCACTGGTGGCGCGAGTTGAGCAGCACAGTGTATTGCACTTGGGTCGGCGAAATTTGCTGCCAGTCGAACCGCTGGATCAGGCGATCGCGCGGCACGAAGATTGTGTCGGTCTGGGCGATGGTGTGGTGCAGGGTGAGGGCCACCGTGCGATCGCCCTGATGCAGCGACACGGGCACAGGTGCTTGCAGCGGAAACACGATTTCCGTCCATTCTCCAGCCAAGCGAGAGCGAACGCCACGAATCAGCGTTTGGGGCGGCGCGGCATTGGGCACGGGCTGGGTTTCCGACTCGCGAATCCACGCGCCATAGCCCAGCCGCAGCCAGCCGCCCTCGCGCCCCGTCACTACATCTCGCGTGCCCTGGGGCAGGGGGGTGAGGCGGGAATAGTCGGTGCTGGGGCCGGTGCGGGCGGTTCCCGATGCAGCGACCACCTGCACCACAGGCGGGTTTAGCAGCGGCAACAGCGACACGCTGCCGGGAGCCGTCTGGCGCAGGGTTTCGCCGCGAAGCTGGAGTTGATAGTCTGGCTGACCCAGCGCGACGGTCTGTGCCGGGTTCGGCAGCACGGCCCCGGTGGAAATTGCGTTGCCGTAGGTGAGGATCGGCTGGCTCAGCGGCAAGCAGCCCTGGTAGCGCTGGGCAGCCTCCATCACAGCGGGCTGGTTCAAGTCTGTCAGCACGGCGGAGTTGGGCGGCAAATCCACGGCGCTGGGCTGGGGCGCGAGGGGAATGGTCTGCCCCGCAAGGCTGACGGAAACGGTGGCATTGGGCGGGGCGATCGCCCCAAAGCAGACGGTCTCTCCTGGCCGCCGCGCCACATCCACCGCTGGCCACAGCGACCCCTCTGCAAAACTAGCGCCCACCGGAGCCGCTGCCCCCGCCGCCACGCGCACCACGCGAATCACCACCACCTCCGAACCGCGCCGCAGCGTGAAGACGTTTTCGCCCAGTTCTAGCGGAAAACTGGGGGCAAAGTGGCCGGCTGGACTGCGCTCGATGGGCTGCCCGTTGACCGTCACCTCGCCGCCGGGAGCCGCCGTGCCAATCAGGAAAATGCGGCTGGCGGTGGTTTCGTGGCCGTCGT
>NZ_DVEA01000074.1:0-8259 GCF_015295965.1 Thermoleptolyngbya sp. M55_K2018_002 | reverse complement strand
CGCTGGACGGGCTTCCACGGGTTCTGGTTGGGGACGCTCGACCCGCACGGGTTCAGGACGTGGCTCTGCGGGACGCGGCTCTAGCTCAGCAGGGGTTGCTGGAGACTGCGGACGAACAGGCGGTGGCTCTGCGGGGGACGATGGGGCTGCCTGAACAGGGTCACTATTGCGAATCTTGCGAGGCTCGGAACGGGTGTCTGGGGAGGCTTCGCGAGCCGCAGGAGAACTGGGCGATCGCGCGGGTGCTGCCTCCTCGGATCGACTGCGAGAGCGGCTGCCAGAACCAGAAGATTCTCCCTCCGAGTCGCCTCCAGTTGCCGGGCCAACGAGCGTTCTCCGGGGGCGAATTCGCTCTGCCTTGATGGAACCTTTGCGATCGCCGCGCAGGTTGGGCTGCGGGAACGACTCGACCGGCATTCCCTCGGTTGCTTGCGCCATATAGTTGCGCCATACGAGGGCAGCCGTGCTGCTGGCTCCCGCCGTCGGGCGGTTGTTGTCATTGCCCAGCCATACCCCCGTCACCAGTTGAGGAATATAGCCAATGAACCAGAGGTCGCGCTTGGCATCGGTAGTTCCCGTTTTGCCAGCGACGGGTCGGCCCCGCAGCGCTGCGTTGCCGCCTGTGCCACCATTCACTACACCCCGCAGCATCCAGGTCATGATATTGGCGCTGTCGGTATCTACAGCCTGCTCTGGCGTGAAGTTTGCCTCGTAAATCACGTTGCCAAAGCGGTCGATGATTCGCGTGATGCCGTGTGGCTCGATGTGCTTCCCTTGAGCAGCGAGAGTGCCATAGGCGCTGGTGAGTTCCAGCAGGTTGACCTCCAGCGTGCCCAGCGCCAGCGAGTAGGCAGGAATCAGCTTGGACTGAATGCCCATGCGCTTAGAAATTTCCATCACCGGATCAAATCCCGCATCCAGCAGCACCTTGACTGCGATGACGTTGATTGAACGGGCTAGCGCATCCCGCATGGACATGTGGCCGGAATGCCGCTCGCTGTAGTTCTTGACCTCGTAGCCATCAACGACAAACTTGGAGTCCAGATAGCTCTTATAGGGGGAGAGTCCAGCAGCGATCGCCGCTGTATACACAAAAGCCTTGAAAGTCGATCCGGGCTGTCGCTGCGCCTGGGTTGCCCGGTTAAACTGACCCGCAACCAAGTCTTTTCCGCCCACCAGCGCCTTGATTTCGCCTGTGCGGGGGTCGATAGAGACCAAAGCCGCTTCAGAAAACCGCTCCCATCGTCCATAGCGCTCGACGGCTTTGGCTACCGTTTCCTGAGCAATAGCTTGCCACTTGGGATTCAGCGTCGTCTCGATGGTCAATCCGCCCACTTCCAACACCTCCGGGCTAACGCGCTGAGGCAGTTCTTGCTGGAGGATGTAGGAGGTAAAGTGGGGCGTTTGGCTGATGAGATTACGGGGCTGGCTGGGCGTTAGCTTAATTTCTGCTGCCTTTGCCTCCGCCAGTTCTGCGGCAGTAATGAATCTGGACTCATACATTTGCTCCAGCACGATATCGCGGCGGCTGCGGGCCAGATCAGGGTTCACCAGCGGCGAGTATTCGCTGGGGGCAGGGGCCAGTCCAGCAATCATGGCCATTTCAGACAGCGAAAGCTCGCCAATCGGCTTGCTGAAATAAATCCAGGCGGCATCGCCCACGCCATACGCGCCCGAGCCCAAATAGACCAGGTTCAGGTAGCGCTCCAGGATTTGATCCTTGGTTAGCTCATTTTCCATTTTGTGCGCCATCAGCGCTTCCCGCAGCTTGCGGTCGAGGGTGCGCTCCTGCCCCAGAAAGACGATCCGCGTCACCTGCTGGGTGATGGTGCTGGCCCCTTCGACTACTTCGCCAGCCGATAGGTTTGCCAAGGCTGCCCGGGCGATCGCCCGATAGTCCACGCCATTGTGTTCGTAAAACTTTTTGTCCTCAGCGGCGATGAAGGCGTTTATCATCGTCTCTGGGATCTGGTCGAGCGAGAGCGCCTCTCGCGTCGCGGGCCCAAGCTGTTGCAGCACCGTGCCATCTGCCGCCTTGATGGTCATCGAGCCGTCGCGGGTATAGGTCAGCGCGTCTTCTGGGTCGGGTAGCTCGCTCTGGATCTGGCGCACCGTATCGATGGCCGCCATGCCAAAACCGCCTGCACCCGCCAGAGCCGCCATCACCACCCAGGCATACCAGGCCTGATAGAACCGACGGGGCGATCGCTTAGGCGGCTCCAGATCGGGGTTGGGTTTTGACCATTCCACGAGTGCCGGGTCGGGCTGGGGTGGAGCAACAGGCACCGCTGCATCCGCAGGAGCCTGAGTGGAGGCTTCTACAGGCAGATCGGCTGGCGTGTCCTGCGTCGAAGTGTCGTCTGCAAACGGGACACCCAAGCCGCTTGAGGTTTGAGCCAGACGGTCGTCCTTGCCGCTGTGTAGCCCATCACCCTCTGGCTTGACCCAGCCCTGAACTCGATCAAAGAAACCTGTCACGCTAACTCTCCCCACTGAAACCGCACAGACAGAGCGAATTTGGAAAAGACCGATTTGGACTCATCAAACTGCTCTGGTTGCAATCGTGGCGCTGGGCCAGACCTGGAAGATTTGCAAAACCACAAATCCTGAGATTGTTGCCCCCGCCACCGCTATACCCCAATGCCGTAACCTGCTGCTATGAACTGCTATAACATTGCGAACTGCTACGACGCTGCTATGACCACGACGCTGCTATGACATTGTTACCTACGTAAGCGCCAATCGTCTGCGATCGCGCCTGAGATGACCCATGAGTCCAGATCTATCGATTAACGATAAAAACCAGCCCACAGAACACAGTTGAGCCTGGAAAGCTGACTATTGCTTTGCTATCAGCAATAGGACAACTTCAATCTATCGAACCAAAGAAATGAATCAAACAAAAGCTTAACCTAAAAATCGGGTTCTATGAACCTTTGTGACAGTTATGCAACGGTGGATTTACAAGAAACTCGTCCCAGTGCTTGCCCCAGCGATCGCCCCAGTCGCTACCCGGCGATCGCCCTCAATCAGCCGCTATGCCCCTGACCCAGCGCTCTCTAGCACGCCAAATTCTCGCAGCGCAGGCAGAAAATTTTGATGTTCATGGCTAGACTGGCTGAGCTTGATCAGCGCAAATCGCTGGAGCGGATCGAGGCGGCTCCACTGTTCAGTTGTAAGGCACACACCCACGCGCTGCCCCTGCTGCTGCACCGAGTCGGGGATTTGGTGTGCATTGAGCCAGGCGGGCTGCGGATCGAGGGGCAAATCGGCTGGGCGATCGCCCCCTTGGGCAGCCACCAGGTCATACACTCGCTGGCGATAGGCGGCGATGTCTGCCTCGCTTTGGCAAGGCAAGTCGAGCAGCAGTTGGCGATCGCCCCAAGACAGCGCGTGCCAATGGGTCAGCTTCAGCTTTATCCCACAGGTGTCGAGGTTATAACGGACGCGCATGGGCACGCACCGCAGCGAATCGGCAAAATCCTGCTCAAAACGGAAAACCTGGCTCAACCGTATAGCCCCCTTGTCAGGTCTGTAGCTGCATAAGGCCGCCGCCTTGGGGTCGGCTAGAACTCTTGCAGACGATACATCCAGTCGAAAAACTGCGGATCTTCGTCAAAGCAGATTAGATCAAGATGGCTGGGGTTGTCCAGAAAATCTTGCGCCAGCAGATAGCCTGCAATCGTCCAGGTCTGATACTTACGTGAGGCCTTGCCCACGTAGCGTCCGGCCTTGCCGTCATAATACTCTGGCCACTCGTCTTCACTGAGGCGGCGTTCGGCAATGGCCATGGCTCGACGACACAGATCCGTCCGTCCCGTTTTTTGGCAGGCCGCCGCCATCAGCCACAGCAGCATCGGCCAACTGCCGCCATTGTGATACGACCAGGGCACATTCTTCGGGTCGCAGCCCGTTAGAATCTTCCACTCCTGATCCACGACGGCGGGATAGCAAATCTTCATGGGCATCTGCCCCACCAGGTCATCCCAGCGCTGCTCGATCAGGTTCATCACCTGCCGCGACTCTTCGGCGTTGGTCAGCGACGATACGACGGCCATCAGGTTGCCCAAGGCAAAAAAGCGAAAGTCCAGCCGGGCCGGGCCCAAGTTGCCCGCCAAGTAGCCGCCTTCATCGGGCATCCAGTCGAATGTCCATTCGGGAATTGAATCGGGATAGATATTAAACTTGTTGACTGCGCCCTCGCCAAATTCTTCGCCGTGGTAGCGATAGATGGTGTTCAACCGCCGCGCATCCAGCCAGTAATACTGGCGCATATGGTAGTTCAAAATGCTGAGGCGCTGGTTGATGACCTGGATGTGGATATCGTTGCGCGGGCCTGGAGCCAGCAGTTCCCGGGCCGACATCAGCGCCGCATAGAACAGGGTTTGGATTTCTAGCGGATGCCCATCTACGCCCATGCGGCGGTCGATCATGAACGCGCCATCGGGGACAAGCATGGTGGGATACATGTCGAAGCGATCGGCCATGCAGAGCTTGAGAATCCACAGGATGCCCTGCTGAAACTCTGGCTGGTGGGCCAGATCCAGGTCGCCCGTTGCCTTGACATAGGCCCGCAGCAGAATAATCCACCAGAGGCAGGAATCGACAGGCGTGACGCGGCCAATGGCGTGTTCACCGAAATCTGCCACCAGGTATTGCTTGCCTTCGGCGGTGACGACTTTGAAACTGGCGGGCATCAATCCCCGGCCAGCGTAGAAGTAGTCCATCTGCTTTTCGCCGCTCTGGAGCGCCAGGGTTTCCACCAAAAAGTTGCGGACGATTTCGGGGCGGCCGTGGGTGAGAAATACCAGTGCTGAGGACACAAAATCCCGCACGAAGCACTGATCGTAGTTCAGGGCTTCGACGCTGGGGTCGCAAGCTGCTACGGTGCCGACGGGGCGATCGCCGTAATACACGATCGACCGCTCCAGGAGTTGCCAGGCTTCTGTTACAAGATTTGTCGTAGTCTTCATTGCCTAACCTGCAAGTGGCTTAAACAAGGATTTAGAACGGTGAACTCAGTAAACGATGCAGATCATTAACTAGCCAGTTAACTGAAAAAGATGCAGAGCCAAGACCAGTCCCGGAAGCGCGGAGGACGCGCCCTGAATCTCAGTTCCTCAGGTTCTACCGGCTCTTCTACAGGCTCTAAATGTGGGCAGGGTTGAGGGGATTGAGGCGCTTTTCCATTCCACAGGAATTTGATCACCAAAAGCATCCCCCGACGTGCCTAGCCAGATGCGGTGAGGCGTGGCCCATTTCCGGGCGATCGCCCCAAGCCATCCAGCAAAAGCAGCCGACCCTCCAGACTCGAATCCTCTGACATCTGTCCTAAATGCAAACAGACTCGGTGACTCAAAAGTCCAGAAACAGCAAACCATCGGGGCGCTTATAAACAAGCAACCCTTCGGCTTAAAGCGCTATAAAAGCAGCTAGATTTCCAGGAGCGACAGGCGAATGTTAGATATTTGCGAGAACACGTTTGGGGAAACGTGCTTTCAAAAACATAAATCAACGGACACACGCCCCTATAAAGAAGAACACATCCTTAGGAGAATGTGCGCTCTTAAAAACGTGTTCCATCAGGAAATGAGCTGACCTCGGACTTCATCAATGCCGGAAAGCCTATCGTAAAGGACGATCCTGTAGTCGCGCGGTGGATCTACAAAAACGACCATTCGATTTAGCTTAAAGGCGGTTGCCTCAGTCAGCAACTCTACAGCGTTTAACGTAGCCCTAACAATTAGTAAAGGGCTTCAAGATTTCTGGTCTGAAAGCGTGACGCGGCTCATTGCCACCCAACTCTTCGTTAACAGAAACAGCCTTGAGAGAATTCAGAGAATTCTTCGAAGCCTGCTTCTGGACACTGGGCGATCGCGCAATGTGCCTTGTACTGCTAATCAACCCCACCTTCAGCAAAGGGCTAACCCTGGCAGGTTATCGCCAAAGTTTGGCCCCATACTGAACCAACGCTACTGACCTGGCAAACTCGAACACTGCGATCGCTCTTTTGCGGCGATCTTAGCGTCAACTTTACAGAGATAGCATAAGTAAGTTTTCTTAGGAGCCGAGAGATGCACCCGAAACCGTGGTCTAGAAGTATGCCAGCGTCAAGATGGACAGGCTGAAACCCACGCATAGCGCCGGTTCAGACCGCCATTCAGATGCCCACACAGACTCCGTTGGCGCACAGGCTTAGTGAATCACTCCACCCATTCCCCATTTCCCCCTTTGAGAACCCGATAGACATCGGCCAAACGGCGGATATATCGAACTCGTCATCCCCAAAAGGGCAAACTAGGAATCATCAGGTGAAGTACACCGTAGGGTTTTCCCTGAGAAAAGCCCTACGCAAAATTCCGATATATCTAAAATAATATTTTAGTAGCCCTTTTGACTGAATGAAGCGCTAAGGTCACAAAACCAATATAAAATTGGAACCTTCTATAAAAGCTTTATCCATCTGTCATGGAGTCTGGACGTATGGCTCAGGCAAATTGCGCTGGTAGATTTCCCAGGTAGGCCGCCCAGTTAAATTCTCCAGCAGAAGTGAGGTAGGCCCGTCGTTTGGCGGAGGCCGAGGTCTGGAGCGCCAGATGGAGACTTGGCGTGGGTATCGCAGTCAGGCGCTCGGCCCATTCAATAGCAACAATGCCCAGCGGCAAATCCTGCCCCGCCCAATACTGGTCTAGATACAGCGCTTCTGTTTCCGCTGGCTCCAGTCGATACAGATCCATGTGATAGAGCGGAATGCGTCCCTCGGTATATTCGTTCACGAGGGTAAACGTGGGGCTGACGATGGGGTCTGAAATGCCTAAACCAAGCCCAATGCCTTGGACAAGCGTGGTTTTGCCTGCGCCGAGGTCGCCTTCCAAAAGCAAAATGCTGCCCGCCGGGAGCGATCGCCCCAAAAATTCTCCCAAGCGCTGGGTGGCGACAGCATCGGGCAGGTCGAGGGTCAAAGGCAACAGTTGAGCAGACATGATGAACCGAAGCAGCTATAAATACAGCAAGAAAGATTACGGCAAGAAATATTACGGCAAGAAATATTAGGAACTTCAGGATTCGCGAGCGCCTGCAACCCATTATGCGAGGTACAGGTCAACATGGGTTCTCCGCCTTGCGGTGGTTCTAGAACTCAGACTGTTTAGAACTCAGATGGTTAGAAGTCAAACTCTCTAGATCAGACTCTTTAGAATAGTAAGAGCGTTCACCCCTTGCCATCGTGACCTACGAACCGCTGCACCACAAATATCGTCCCCAGACCTTTTCGGAACTGGTGGGCCAAGAGGCGATCGCCGCCACGCTGACCAACGCCCTGCGTCAGCAAAAGATCGCCCCGGCGTACCTGTTCACTGGGGCACGCGGCACAGGCAAAACCTCCAGCGCCCGGATTTTGGCAAAATCGCTGAACTGCCTGCAAGCCGGGCAGCCCACCGAAAAGCCCTGCGGTCAGTGTGAGGTCTGCCGCATGGTGGCCCAGGGCACCGCGCTAGACGTGATCGAAATCGATGCCGCCAGCAATACAGGCGTAGACAACATTCGTGAACTGATTGAGCGGGCCCAGTTTGCCCCAGTCCAGTGTCGCTACAAGGTGTATGTTGTCGATGAATGTCATATGCTCAGCAATGCGGCGTTTAATGCTCTGCTGAAGACGCTGGAGGAGCCGCCGCCCCATGTGGTGTTTGTGTTGGCGACGACCGACCCACAGCGGGTGCTGCCGACGATTATTTCGCGCTGCCAGCGGTTTGACTTTCGTCGTATTCCACTGGAGGCAATGGTGACGCATCTGGGGGCGATCGCCCGCGCCGAGTCTATCCCCATCACGCCAGAGGCGCTGCATCTGGTGGCGCAAATCTCCCAGGGCGGGCTGCGCGATGCGGAGAGTTTGCTCGACCAGCTCAGCTTGCTGGAGGGCGAAATCTCTACGGAGAAAGTGTGGGATTTGGTGGGCGCTGTGCCAGAGCGGGATTTGCTGGATCTGGTGAGGGCGATCGCCGCTGACCAGCCCGCCCTCGTCCTCGACAGCGCCCGCCGCCTGATGGATCGGGGGCGGGAACCGCTTGTCGTGCTGCAAAACCTGACCAGTTTCTACCGCGACCTGCTGATTGCCAAAACCGCGCCCAGCCGCAGCGACCTGGTTGCCATCACGCCCAATACCTGGGCAGAAATGTGCGAGTTTGTCGCATCGCTGCCCATCGAGATGCTGCAACAGGGGCAGCAGCGCTTGCAGGAAAACGAGCCGCGCATGCGCCAGAG
>NZ_DVEA01000019.1:0-1589 GCF_015295965.1 Thermoleptolyngbya sp. M55_K2018_002 | reverse complement strand
AGATAGCGCGGAATATCGGCATGGGGCACAGACTCAACCCATCGGAGGCGATCGCCCAACCCCGCCCGCTGCATCCGCGTCGCCACCTCTGCCCGCAGCGGGCCCCGCCCCACCAGCAGCCAGCGCCAGGGCAATTCAGGTAGCCCCGCCAGCGCCTCTGCCAGGGTTCGCAGTCCCTTTTCTGGCACAAAGCGTCCGATATAGCCCACGGTAAATTCTTCAGGACAGTCTTTGGGCAAAAGGCCGAGGGCCGCCGCCATCTCCGGCTGAGGGCGGGGGCAAAACTGCTGCTCATTCACCCCAAGCTGGGGCAGCACGGTGACTGGGCCACGGTAGTCGCGCTGTTGCAGAATCGCCGCCGCGTCCCGATTTCCGGCGATCGCCCCGTCGGTGTGATGCAGATTATAGCGCTCCAGCCAGAGCAGCGGCGGCCGCAGTCTGTAGGGCAAATTCCACCAGGTAAACAGCACTCGCTTTGCGCCCAGCTTTAGCAGCCGATTCAGGGCAATCAACTGGGCATAGGCCAGGGACTTTGCCCCCTGCTCCACCTGAATCACGTCCGGCGGATGCTGCCGCAGCAGGGACACCAGTTCGGCGCGAAAGCAGAGCAAACCCTGATGCGTCTGGCTAAAGTTGCCCACGGGCACGACGCGGAAGTTGCCCCGGTCATAGCCCTGGGGACGAATCGTGCCGCCCACCACGCCGCCCGGTTTCCAGGTGCGCGGCACGACCACAGTAATATCCAAGGGTTTGCCCCCATCAACCGCCAGCGCCGCCATTGCCTTCAGCTTGTCGCAATTCAGATCCACGATGTAGGTATGGCTGACGACCCAAAGGCGCATCTAGGGCGAAACCTGGCAATAGGTGTTGACCTCATCCACCAGCGGGCTTTCCTGATTGGCGGCGGTGAGAAACTCCTGATGGGCGGCTCTGGCAGCCTCAAAGTTTTCCTGCTGAAGCGCGGTAGAGACTTTGCGGGCGGCGGTGATGATCTGGTCGTAGAGGGTCAGCAGTTGCCCCTTATAGTCATTCAATTGGGCATCGCTGAGGTCTACGGCAGATACGGCAGCCTTGCCCTGCTCGAAGCGGTCGGCAACGGCCGAAAATGCCTGGTCATTGGGCTGGCTATTGGCTTGCACCACCGCCTGCACCTCTGCGACCGTGCTGTTTACCACCTGCGATAGCCGATTGCACTGAGCCAGCTTGCTTTCGCTACAGCCTGTGGTGAGGAGGGCGATCGCCAGTCCACCAGCCCAAACGCCGCGGCGAGATGGTCTTGCCCGACCGGAAGGGCGATCGCCCCTAGCCATAGCCCGCCTTGCATCCGGTGTTGCCGTTCGCAATGTTGAAATCACCATAGAGAGGGCCCCAGAAACTTGGCTCTGGAAAATGCAGTCCGGCTCGATAATAGCAAGCTCCGATGGCCGCCGCTACTGCAAATATCGCCGAGGTGCTGACTCCTAGTGCAGGACAATTGACGGGGGCGATCGCATCCAGTACAATCGTCCATCAAGCTGTAATTCGATTCCTATCAGTGCAGCTTGCCTTTCCCCCGAAATTTTGGTCGTTTAGTCACCCACGGTGTCGGT
>NZ_DVEA01000196.1:0-8280 GCF_015295965.1 Thermoleptolyngbya sp. M55_K2018_002 | reverse complement strand
CGTGCGATCGCCCTGCCCAGCCCATGCTGCGACCAGACAGCACCCCCATGCCGCCAGAAGAATTCGCCAGCGTCCGCGCTCTGAGAGAGCAACGGCCTGTTCACAATGTTGAAAAGGGCATTGTTCGCGCCGACGGCTCCGTGCAATGGGTGAATGTCTGCGCTGCGCCAATTCCGCTGGAAAACTATGGCGTGGCGATCGCCTACATCGACATTACCCAGCGAAAACAGGCCGAACTCGCCCTGCAAGACAGCGAAACGCGCTGGCAAACCGTCGTCCAGTCCACTAATGACGGCGTGTTTGACGCAGACCTGATCACGGGCAAGACCTTCCACTCTGAGCGCTGGAAAACCATGCTGGGCCACCAGCCCGACGAACCCTCAGAAGCCTACGAAGCGTGGGAGCAGCGCATCCATCCCGATGACTGGGCGCGGGTCATGTCGGTTTACGAAGCCTACTGCCAGGGAGCGCTGCCCCTGTTTCGGGTCGAGTATCGGCTGCGCTGCAAAGACGGCAGCTACCGCTGGGTGCTAGATCGAGCACAGATCCTCCGCGACGAACACGGTACGCCCGTGCGGATGATTGGCACCATGACCGATATCCACCATCTCAAGGATGCTGAGGAAGCGCAAACGCTACAGGTAGAGCGGGAACGGCTGCTGTCTCGCGTGACGCGGCATATCCACCAGTCGCTCGATTTAAGCGAAATTTTGAACTCTGCGGTTACGGACGTGCGGCAGTTGTTTCAGTGCGATCGCGCTTTGATCTATCGCTTTCATCAGGTTTCCACGCGACCTGCCCAGGCGATTGTGGAATCGAGCTTGCCCGGTTGGGGCGTGGTGCTAGACGATCCCCAGGTCTGCGGTCGGGTCGAAGACGTGCTATTGCAGCAATATGGCGATTCCCATAGGGATCGCTTCGCGAATCGCCCCAGCACCGAAGTTCAAACCACCCGCATTGACAACATCCACACGGCGGATCTCTCGCCAGAGTTTCGCGAGATGCTGACCCGCGTGGGCGTGCAGTCTGGTCTGACGGTTACCATCAACTGCGACGGCAACCTGTGGGGGCTGCTGTGTGTTCACCAATGCCAATCCTTGCGAGAGTGGCAGACCTGGGAGATAGATTTGCTGGTGCAACTGGCCAACCAGTTGGCGATCGCCGTGCAGCAGTCGGAACTCTACAGCCAAGTGCAGCGGGTCAACGCCGAGCTAGAAACCAAAGTGGCCGAGCGCACGGGCGAACTGCGCCAGTCCCTTGAGTTTGAAGCCTTGCTCAAGCGAATTACTGACCAAGTCCGCGATAGCCTCGACGAGCGCAAAATCTTGCAAACGGCGGTGCAAGAGCTGGGGCAGGCGCTTGGGGTCTTCTGCTGCGACACCGCGCTCTACGATGCCGAAAGCCAGGTTTCCACCATCTACTGCGACTATACCCGCGAGGTCAAGTCCGAAGAGGGCACGCAGATCCTCATGGCAGACTATCCCGATCTCTATCGCCAGCTTTTGCAGGGAATGCATCAGCAGTTTTGCTATGCCAACGAGGTGACGCGCGATCGCCTGCTGACCCGCCCAGTGGCCAAACACTGTACGATTTTTTCCTGCCCCATCCGAGACGATCAGGGAGTCCTGGGAGACATGGTGCTGCTGCGGCCCGCCGATGAATTCTTTAACGAGCTGGAGGTGCGGCTGGTGCAGCAGGTGGCCAACCAATGCGCGATCGCTCTCCGCCAGTCTCGCCTCTATCAGGCCGCCCAGGCTCAGGTCACCGAACTGGCCCGCCTGAATCAGCTCAAGGACGACTTTCTTTGCACCATTTCCCACGAGCTACGAACCCCCGTCGCCAATGTCAAAATGGCGGCTCAGATGGTTGAAACAACCCTCCGAGCAGAGGGCATCCTCGACAACCCCAGCCATCCGCTAGGGCGCTATGTGCAGATTTTGCAAGAGGAATGTCAGCGAGAGATTAATCTTATCAACGACCTGCTTGACCTTTCCCGGCTCGATGCCGAAGTCGATCTGCTGCACCCTGTTCCCATTCACCTGCAATCCTGGATTTCCCACGTTGCGGAACCCTTCTTAGACCGCATCCATCGCCACCAGCAGCACCTCAGCCTTGACCTGCCGCCCGACCTGCCGCCCCTCACCACCGACCTCAGCCACTTTGAGCGCATCCTCACCGAATTGCTCAACAACGCCTGCAAATATACCCCCATCGGCGAACGCATCGAGGTGCGAGCCAGCCTCAGTAGCGACCGCATGGAGCGCGACGAAGTGGAACAAGATGGAGCCGAATCCGAAAGCCCGCTCTCCAGCCCCTCTCCCCTCCCCCATTTCCTCATCACCATCACCAACACGGGGGTCGAAATCCCTCCAGAGGAGTGCGATCGCGTGTTTGATCGGTTCTATCGCATCCCCAGCAGCGACCCCTGGAGGCACAGCGGCACTGGTCTGGGCCTGGCGCTGGTCAAAAAGCTCACGGAACTGCTGGGCGGCCGCGTTGGCATTCGCAGCAGCGCAGGACAAACCATCGTCTGGCTCCGCCTTCCGCTTGTTCTGCGGCAGTGATTGCTGGAAACGTCGCCCCACTCAGCAGAAGGGGAAAAAACCTCAGCCTGACCGCCTCGCCTCGCCCCAACCCAGCGGGCAGGTTGCCAGATCCAGAACCAGCGCAGCAAGCTGGGGAGTCGCGCCAAACGGCGGATAGAGCCGGAACTGGCAGGTGGGAAACTGCGCGGACAGGTCGCGCACGTCCTGGGCGATCGCTTCGGTAATCCCGCCGGGAAACAGAAAAAACGGCAGAATGTCCACCTGCTGAGCGCCCTGAGCTACCAGCCTGGCGGCCTGATCGGCAAGACTCGGCGGCAAGGCCCAATAGGCGGCGATCGCCCCGATTTGCTGGGCCAGCGCTTCCACGGGCGCATGGCCTCCGGGACGACGACTGCCATGAGCCAGCAAAATTCGGGCCGCAGGTTCAGAATTTGGGGCAGGCAATAAGTCTGCCAGCCTGGGGTGGCTACCCAGATGGGGCGCAATCTCGATGGACAAGCGCGGGCTAGCCTGCTGGCGGGCGATCGCCACCTCAGCGGGGATGTCTTCCATCACATGCACCCCCGGCAGCAAAAATAGCGGCATAATTACGAGGCGATCGCCCCCCAGGGTCAGCGCTTGCGTCGCCACTTGCAAGATTCGCTGGTGCAACGGCTGTGGACTTAGCTCCAGTGCGGCCGTCTCCACCAGCGGCGGCAGCCCACCCGCCTCCCGCCGTCGCAACTCCGCCGCAACCTGATGCGCCAAAACCCCAGCCTCGGCATGAGGTCTGGGGTCGCGGCTGCCGTGAGTCACCAAAAGGTAGGCGGGAAGATGGGCGGGCAATTCAGAATTTGGCTAGGGTTGAGTCAAAAAGGAATCTGCCCCTTATTATCCTCAATTCTGACTGGCTAAGGTGAAGGCCGGTGTAAGGCTGTCGTGGGCCAGGAAGTGCGACAGGTGGAAGGCGCGATCTTCCGACTCCAGCAGGATCTTTTCATAGAGGTGGCGAGTGGCGCGATCGCCCAGGCTTTCTGCCTGCCCAGCCTGCCGCCGGATCACCTTGATGATTTCCTGCTCTGCGCTCAAGTCATGCTCCACCATGGCCCGACAGGAAAACACGCCGTCCGGCTCTGGCGTAAAGCAGCATAGCTCTGCCAGTTTGCTGAAGCTGGCAACGGGCACGCCGCCCAGCCCGTTCAGCCGCTCACCAATCTCGTGGACATGGCCCTGCACCTCGTCATAGGCTTCCGAGAAAAATTCGTGCAGTTGATAAAACTCAGAGCCTTCCACCACAAAGTGATGCTTTTGGTATTGCAAATACAGCGCTTGGAAGCTTGCCAGGACAATGTTAAAGCCTTCACAAACCGCTGTGGTGACGTTCATCTCCAACCCGATGGGGTTGTCTTTCATCTGCTCAAAGGTTTGAATCGGACTTGCCGTAATAGCCATAGGTGCGCTCCTCAGCGATCGCAGGTTTCCTGATTTTTTCAGTCGATACTCAACACAGTATACAGATTAAAAAAAGCCGTCAACTACCACACAATTTCTTAATAAGAAAGATTCTCAAAACAAAAAAAATCATGACAATTCACAACGAATTCAATAGCGATTTATACAAACCCAAGTCTTCTTTGAGAGGTTTTGTATTGAGCAGTGCCCAAAAAACATTAAAATATCGCCCAAGCATTGCTCTCCGATGCCAAGACTATTCAGCAGCATAAGCATCTTTGGGTTGAACTTGAGTTTCCGCTAAGGGCTTAGAATCAATTGCCCAGGCAGACCCCAGACTAATTAAATCTTCAACATCCCGCAGCATATTTAAACACATTGCATCCAGCGGCAAATCGTTTGCGTCGGTGCCAAAGGGGTTTTCAATTTCAATGCCAATCTCTTCGATGCCCAGCAGCGTAAAGGTAATAAGGGCGACGATGGGCCCGGTCGCCCACTGTAAATCTGCGACCAATTGGAAGGGCAACGTCAGGCAATAAAGCAACAGCAATTGTTTCAAATGAATCACATAAGCCAGGGGAATGGGCGTTCTTAAAATTCGTTCGCATCCTCCTAGCACATCGACCATCGTGCTAATCATTTTTTGCATCGTGTCGAGTTGATAAGCGGTGAGCCGATTTCGGCGGCGCTGCTTTTGTAAATAGCTGCTAATCCAAAAGGCTATTTCTAAGGGTGGCGTGTTGGTATTTTGCAGCTTAAAGTAGTAATCTTTGGGGAGCAAATCAAGGAGCATCAAGTCTTCAAAAGACTGTTTACGGAGGTGCAGCTTGGTGGACACAGCAAACGCAACCAATAATCGCAAGATAGAAATCTTTTGGGCGCGATCTTGAGAATTCTTTTCAGCCACATTTACCCAGATTTGCCGCGCCAAGTTGCGGGTGGTGTTGGTCAGGGTGCCCCACAGCTTTCGCCCTTCCCAGAAGCGCTCGTAGGCGGTGTTGGTGCGGAAGACCAGCAGCAGGCCCAGCACGATATTGGGAATCAGCCCAGACAGCGCCGGAATCGAAACTGCGAGGTCACGGGCATGTAGGATGGCGATGAGTTCTCCGAACAGTCCGCACAGCAACGCTCTGGGCAAGACGTAGGGCACGACCGAGCCGCGCAGTTGCAGGGCAGAGCGAAACCAGCTTCGCTTTTGGGGGGCAAGGAGGAGATTCCAGCGGGGTTGAGGCATGAGGTTTGGCGAATTGAGGTAGGGCGACTGGTATGAGCTACTGGTATTAGCTATTAGTAGGGGATTTGGGGACTTGTGACACTCCATCACTGCCTGAATCCGCTCCCCTAAGAATGATCCCCGATTTAGCCTAACCTCTAACTCCTGCCTATTTTTTGGGCGATCGCCAAAAATCGCTGCACAGTGGGCGAGGGGTCGGGCTGGCGGGTGAGGAGGGCGATCGCCGCCTTGGGGGTGGGTTCCTGGAGTTCGCGGTACACAACCCCGGTGCGCTGGAGGTTTTGCAGCGACAGGGGAACAATGGCCACACCGATTTCTGCGGCCACCAGGCTGATAATGGTCTGCATTTGGATTGCTTCCTGCACGATGGCGGGGCTAAAGCCACCCTGCTGGCAGAGGCTAATAATCTGGTCGTAGAGTCCGGGAGCCAGCGGCCGGGGAAACAGAATGAAGGGTTTGCCCGCCAAATCTTTGAGCGACACGCTTGGCTGCTGCGCGAGGGGATGCTGCTGGGGCAGGGCGACGACGAGCGGCTCCTCACACAGCGGCATCAGGCAGAAGTCTGGCTCGTTTACGGGCGGGCGGACGAGGCCCACGTCCATGCGGCGATCGCGCAGCCATTGCACCTGCTGGTCGGTGGTCAGTTCGTGCAGTTCCAGACTGACATCCGGCGCAGCGGCGCGAAAGCCCCGGAGCAGCGTCGGCAGCACGCTGTAGGCTGCGGAACTGACGAAGCCGATCACCAGTTGTCCCCGCTCGCCCCGACTCACCTGCTGCCCCAGTTGCACAGCCTGATCCAACTGCTGCATGATTCGCCGACATTCCGCCAAAAACACCGCGCCTGCCTCTGTGAGCTGCACGCTGCGCTTGGTGCGGTAGAACAACTGGAAGCCTAATTCCCCCTCTAGCTGACGAATCTGCTGACTGAGGGGCGGCTGGGCCATGTGCAGCCGTGCGGCGGCCCGCCCAAAGTGCAGTTCTTCGGCCACGGTGATGAAATAGCGCAGGTGACGCAGTTCGATCATGCGGGCGATCGCCAGCTATTTTTCCTCAAAGATCCGAGAAGGTGGATTGTGCAAGACACGCGCAACCCAACCGTTTCCAGCCCCCTCCCAAGCAGGCGCTAGCCTTCGTGGTGAAAGTGCCAGTTGATGGGCGGCGTGTGGGACGCGGGATGAAACGGGTGCGACAGGTTCGTTTCAGTTTCCTGATCGAGCGTGGCGATCACCTGGTTATAGCGGTCTTCTGCGTCCTGGGGCGAGTCGCCGATGCTGGTCAGCCCCAGTTTGCCGTATTCCGACAGGCAGCCCATGATATGAAACACGCTGCCTGTTTCGGTAATGGGCGTAAAGTGGAGGCGATGCTGCACGATGATGTCCATTAGGTCGCTGGGCAGCAGGCCGAGATAGCGATCGCTCTGCAAGTTGTCGGTGGCGATGTAATATTTGGGCTGACCGTGCTGGTTGAGAAATAGCCCAGTTTGGGGATCGTAGCTGCCGCTGGTGAGCAGCTTCAGCGTCATTAAGGGATGCGTTGTGCCGCCTTTGCGGACGTTGATTTCGATCGCCTGCAAATCCCAGTCCTCCGTCGCGTCTGGCCGGACCGCCATGAAATCAATGCTAAAGCGTTCTAAAACGCCCTTTTCTGCCAGCAACTTGCCCACTGCATAGCCATAGTCTTGCAGGCGCATCCGGTAAGACTCGTCTGCTGGAAAGCGACAGCCCAAAAAGATTTGCCCGTCGGGCCCGCCCAAGATCTGGTCGTGGGTAGACAGCACCTCGACCTCGCCCAGCGGCGTAATCCGGCACTGGACGCTGGGCGATCGCTTTTCTTCGCCTTCGATAAACGCTTCGACGATTGCCCCCAGTTCGGGAATTTTGCTGCTGAAGTTGTCCCAGGTTTCGGTGTCGCTCTGAAAGCTGAGGTGGTGAAACGCCTGGGCGATCGCCTCTCGTCGGGCTTCGGTGGATGCCTGCCCCGGCGCAACGGCGGAGAGCGGCCGCAGATCCAGCAGCGCATTCCCCTGACCCGAAAAGCCCTCGTTTAGCTTTACGACCATCCGCTTCAGGTCGGGGCGACGTTCCCATAGGTCTACCGTTGCCAGCACCAGTTCTTCTGCCGTCCAGGTTTGCAAGCTGCCGTCGGGATGGGGCACGTTGGCTTCGGCAAAGGCCTGGCGGCTGCCGCTCTTGGTGCCCCAGTAGAGCAGGTCGGGGTCCAGCCCATAGAGCGGAATATCCAGTTGAAGCGACAGTTCCCGCTCTAGCGCAGTGGCGTTGAAGCAGGACATATAGGCTTTTTCGGGGCGCAGCAGGCTGCGGATGTGCTGGACGAGGCGCGGCCGCTCCAGGATTTTTTGCGTCAGGGGCTTGGGATGCGAATCGTAGGTGGACAGCAGGATGAGGCGATCGCGGGCGTGGGAGTAGGGGATTTCGGGCAGCAGGTGCAGATAGTAGTCGATGATGCTGGGATGAATTGGCTGCGACGTGACGTAGATTAGCCGCGTGCCCGGATTCCGCAGGCGAATCAGCGAAAACAGCAGCCGCTCTTCGTAATGGTGAACCCCTTTGACCTTTTGCAATTCGCGCTGATCCAGCGTCAGGGAGGGAACGATCAGAATGTCATGTTCTCCCCGGTCAAATTGATCGATGGTTTGCCAGCGATCGCGCAGTTGTCGTTGCAACGTGTGAAAGCGATCGCTAGCCTGCACCATCGGAGCCACCGTCAATGTCTGCATAAATCCCCCAGTTTTGGGCATCTTTCAAAGGTTTATTGTAATCAGGACTTACTTGCGATAAGTTTTCTGGGTTTTGGACGATTTTTCTGCGAGAAATCGTCCCACCGCGTAAGTCCTACTGCGTAAGTCCTATTGATAAAGCTCGAACCAGTTCAAACGAAGTTTGTTAAGAAATCAAAACACTGAAGCAGCCATCTTTCCAGACGGCGACCCCTGTTCTATCCCGTTGATCCGCGCTTAGCGCTTCAAATTACGTAAAATCGACCGGGCAACCCTAAATCTAGGCAAACCCAGCCTACCGAACCCTGGCATCCAGCGAAAGCGTTTGCGAC
>NZ_DVEA01000178.1:0-8304 GCF_015295965.1 Thermoleptolyngbya sp. M55_K2018_002 | reverse complement strand
GCTGCTGCTGTTGCTGCTGCTGCTGACTTCTATGCCTGCGCTGTGGGTGGGCATTCGCTTTTCGGGAGTGCGCTTTTGGCTGAAGCGTCGCCAGACCGAGAGCGGCCGTTTGGCGGAATATTTGCAGCAGGTATTGACCACGCAGGAATTTGTCAAAGAGGTGCGCCTGTTTAACTTGGGCGATTACCTGCTGCGCCAGTGGCAAAGTATTCGTCTCCAGTTCAACCGGGAAATGGCCGAAGTGCTGGCGCGAAATGCGTGGCTCCGCTTTGGCGTGGGGCTGATTGCCAATTCAGGCTTTTACGCCGCCTACGCCTGGGTCATTGTGCGGACGGTTCAGGGTGCGATTTCTCTGGGCGATCTGACCATGTACTCGGGTGCGTTTCAGCAGGCGCAGGGCCTGATCCAGGGCATTTTGTTCCAAATCGCATTGATTTATGAATTCAATCTATACGTATCCCAATATTTTGAATTTCTGAACTTGCAGCCCCAGGTTGTGAGTCCATTAGACCCGATTGCGTTTCCCAATCCAATGCGTCGGGGGCTGGAATTAAGGGACGTGAGCTTTCGCTATCCCGGCGCGAGTGAACCCACGCTGCACCGCATTAATCTGACCGTGAAGCCAGGGGAGAGCATTGCGCTGGTGGGCATGAACGGCGCTGGCAAGACAACGCTGCTAAAGCTGCTGACCCGCTTTTATGATGTGGAATCGGGGGAAATCACGATTGACGGCATTCCGCTGACTGCCTTCGACCTGGAAGATCTGCGGCGGAATGTGGGTGTGGTGTTTCAGGACTTTTCGCGCTATCACCTGAGCGTGCAAGACAATATCGGCTTTGGCGACTTGCGCCACCGCGATGACCTGGCCCAGATTGAACGAGCCGCCCAAAACGCAGGCGCGACGGGCGTGATTGCTGCCCTCGACCGGGGCTATGAAACGATTTTGGGTAAAACCTTTTCCGATAGCGCGGAGCTTTCGGGCGGGCAATGGCAAAAACTGGGACTGGCTAGAGCATTCATGACTCCTGCTCAAATCCTGATCCTGGATGAGCCGACAGCGGCGCTGGATGCGATCGCCGAATATGATCTTTTCCAGCGCTTCCGCCAGCTGACGCAGGACAAAATGACCTTCCTGGTTAGCCACCGCTTTTCCACCGTCCGCATGGCCGACCGGATTGTGGTGCTAGAGCATGGGCAAATTGCGGAACTAGGTAGCCATGCAGAACTGATGGAGATGGGCGGGAAGTATGCCCAGATGTTTCGGCTGCAAGCATCGAGCTACGCAGGAGTGGGGGAGTGAGGGTTCGCTTGATCGGTAGGGGTTGACTGCTTTGCAGGGATCTAGCCCTCCTTGCTTTGCAGCGGCTCTACCACGCGGGCGATCGCCTCTTTGACGAAGCCCTTCATAAACTCGTCGCGGCGGTTAAGCTGAAACTGTTCCTGCACGACTTCGCTGATGCCGCCGTCGCCCCAGGTCTGGTTGCGGCGAAAGTATTCGATAAAGCTTTTGCCTGCGATGCGAGTCAGGTAGGCGGCGGTCGCTCCCTGGATGGCGCGGCCAATGACAAAGGTTCCGGCGTTGGTTTGCAGCGCCAGCGAAAAAATTTCCACTGCGCCCCGCACCACGCCCAAGCTGATGAGCGTTTTGGCGAGCGATCGCGCCAGTTCTTTGCCCTGGTCAAGATTCATCTCACAGCCATAGACCCGACCTAGTTCCACCACCATTTGCGCGTTGACAGCGGCGGCGGCCAGCAAATCCACCATTGGCAACGGCGTGACCGACACCACTCCTGCACTAATCCACTGGAAGCGTTCCACCACTTTTTCTGCCTGGCGCAGCCGCTGCTGGTCGAGAATCTGGCGGGCTTCGTCGCCCAACTGCTGAGATTGCAGCAGGATATTGTCGGCAATCAGGTCTTCGCCCTCTTCGCGCAGCACGGCCGACAGACGGCGCAGCAGCGGCAAAATATCAGGCTGGGGCTGCACTCGTTCGCCGTTGGGCAGGGTAAACGGCTGCGGGCTAGCGGCCACCGCTACGATATCGGCAGGCGACAGCACCGACTGGAGGCGATCGCGCAACTGCTGCAAAATCGCCTGCAAATCTGCATCGCTGTACAAATCTGCTTTGTTCAACACCAGGATCGACCGCTTGCCAATGCTGGAGAGCGATCGCAGCGGGTCATATTCCGATCGGCGCAGGTCGCCGTCGATGACAAACAGCAGCAGGTCGGCGCTGGCTGCCAGTTGTCGCGCTTGCTGTTCACGCGCCGTGCCGGCGATGCCGGCTTCCAAAATGCCTGGGGTGTCGGTGATCCAAATTTCTCGATCGACCCCCCGCAGCAAAAATCGAGCCGTCTTTTCCTGGGTCGTAGTGCCCATTGCTGCCCCGACCTCCCCCACGCCCAGCCCCAAAATTGCGTTGACCAGCGACGTTTTACCCGCAGATCCTGTCCCAAAGACCACCACCCGAAATTCGCCCCGCGCCATATTTTGCGCGATTTCGCGAGAGCGGTCGATCAGCGCCTGACGAGTCACCTCATCCTGAATCTGCTCGACTTGTTGCTGCACGGCTTGCAGGTTTACTTCGGCAGCTTCGGTGCGGTCGAGGGGCACTTTGACGTGCGATCGCCCCGTTTTTGCCGGCCGCAAGAATAGGTAAGCATAATAGCCCAGCGCCACCAGCAGCCCCACCAGCAACACTACCACGCTCCCCACCACCAGATTTGCCAACGTCGCCGACACTGCCGCAAGCTGGGTATAAAGCTGCGTCAGCGACGTGACCAGCCACAGCGCAAACCCCAGCCCTATCAAGAGGGCAAGAATGATGAGCAACAAGCGCGATCGCGTCATGGCAGCCAGTGCAAGAGAGACAGCAGCGGAGAATTGAGCCGAAGTGGCAAAAATTGCACCCGAACCATTCAGGGTGTCTTGATTCTAGCCTCCGGGGGGGTGCAGCGAGGAAATGGCGAATGGCAAACGAGCAACGCCAAGGCGTGGGTTAAGCCCGGCAAAAAAAATGCTGCATGGCCGATACCACGCAGCAAGCTATACCTATGAAACACTCATGAAACCAAGCTCGAATTCAAGTTGCCGACAGAGTCTTCTCCGGACGGGGAATAGCCTCTTGGCAAAGGTGTCTGAAGCCAGTGCAGCAAACCAGTGCCCAAATCTTTCAAGGGCCCAAAGCCAAAGACTCAAAGCTCAAGGCTGACGGAAACAGACTACACCTATGAAAAAACTCCAGAAGACCTGAAGTTGAAAACCCATCTATAGGTATAGAGAGAATTAAGAACTAGAAGAACCTACATTCCACCGTTGCGGGGTCGTCCGCCACCGCCACCGCCGCCTTCGCGAGGCTTGGCCTTGTTGACTCGAATCTCACGACCGAGCCACTCAGCACCGTCCAGATCGGCGATCGCCTTGTCTTCCTGCTCCTCGTCTTCCATTTCTACAAAAGCAAAACCTCTTTTTCTGCCAGTTTCGCGGTCGGTCGGCAAGCTAACGCGACTCACCTTCCCATACTCAGCAAACACTTCACGCAAATCTTCTTCGGTAGCCTGAAAAGACAGGTTTCCAACGTAAATAGTCACAATCCTCTCCAAACCTAATAACGCGGGGGGGCTCGTTCGATGGATAAACCCGCAACAGCCAATGCTGACACGCCTTAGTCTTCCATTAATCGAACGCTACTTCGCTGTCATCATAGCCGATCTATTAGTAAATGGCAGTAGCATGTCAGCAAAACGTATATATCTTTTGCCAAAAATTCCTAATGGGTGCTATGAGTACAATGCCACTTTGTTTTTATCAGACTCTAGGAGTTGGGTCGGGCTTGCCTTGCATTGGCTACAGTCCTCTATCAGTAGGGCTTATGAAGATGTTACAGAAAGTTTTTCCTTGCCAAATTGGGCGATCGCATTTTGTATTCTAGGTAACATTAGAAACCGTCAAACTTTGGAAATTGCTTGACAAATCAGGGCTGATTCTTTGTCGAGCGATGTAATCTTAGAACCCAGCTTCAACCCCGTTTCCCAGTTTTTCCGCTCGGCTAACCTAGCCTAAGCGTTCGGGTGGGCGATCGCCGTTTCTGCCATTGTCTTGTTACCGCCTTATCTCCCTCCTAAATCTGCATCAGATCGGGATAGCTAGCCAGAAGTTCATCGCGGCTGAGACTCGAAGACTCGTCCTGCGGGGCCCATAGCAACTCATAGATCAGCACATAACTGGGCGGCAGGCTGCCCAGGCGGCGTAGCGCAGCCGCTAGGGCTTCGGTCGAGCGGATTTCGCCAAACAGGGGGCGATCGTCTGCGGTGCCCACCAGCAGCGTCACCACGATATAGGCAGCGGGATCGCTATCAAGCGGCTGGGACGTGGCCTGCTGGCGCACGCGCCCGCCAATGTTCACCAGCGTTTCGGCGCTCAGTTTACTCCGCTCAGCCAGCGACAGTTGCTCAAACAGGCGCGACCCCGCTTCTCGGCTCTGGACGGTTTGAGAGGTGGCGCGAACGTGCGTCCAATATTCGGGCGATCGCAGCAGCGCCAGCACTGTTTCTCGCAGCAGTTCTGACAAGCTCTCCTGATTGCCCCAGTTGGCCTGTTGCGCCAGCGCATTTAGGTCTCGCTGCAAGTCCCGTGCCCCCGCCAGCAGCCCGATTTGAATTTGGGACACCGTTACGATGTCGTTGTATAGCTCACGGGTTGACCCGGCTGGGGCGGCCGTGCTGCTGCCGCTCGATCCTGCCCGCACATAGTTCAGCACCACAGGCAGCAGCGCAAACCCGATGATCGCCAGAATAAACACAAAGCCCAGGTCAAACCCGCCGCCGCCCACAGGCACGACCACCGTTGGCGATGGGCGATAGCCATAGTCGGGAATCGGCACAAACACGGGCCCCGGAATGGGCGTGGGATAGTAGCCGCCGCTGGAGGGCGATCGCGGCATGGGGCGAGGCGCAGAAGGGGCAGGCGACGACCCAAATCCGCCACCCCGGGCCCGTCCACCTGCCACCGCTCCTTCCATGAGTGCCTCTGCGGTCAGCGCCGACCCGCTCGATTCCACCTGACTCAGCGCAGGCGGGTGGAGTATCTGACTGTGGGCATAGCGCGGATGGGGACGGCTAACGCTGTAGAGAAAGGCGACACTAACGACCAAAAGCAGGGCAATGGTCAATAACAGGGCACGCAGAGGACGATTCTGCTGCATGGCAAATCTCCGGGAAATCGAGCAATTTCGAGGCTCTGGGGCATTGGAACTGGAGCATGGCTAGAATAGCACGCCCTCTATTCTGGCTGGTGTGCCCCCGGACTGAACTACAGCATTTGTAATAGATCCCTTGGGAATAAGCTTGGGAATTAGCGAACTAGATGGGCGATCGCCCCTAACAGCCGCTCAATTTCCGACTCTAGCGTGAAATAGTGAACGCAGGCGCGAATGCAATCCGGATACAGCAGCGTTCTCAGCAGGAATCCATTTTGCTCCAAAGTCTGAACTGCCTGAGCATGGCCACCATCTGCAAGCTGGAACGAAACCAGACCTGCTTCTGGGGGAGCAGTCCGCAGGCAGGAAACCTGCGGCAATTTGGCCAGCCCTTCCCACAGGAGCCGACTGAGATGACAGATGCGACGATAGCGATCAGCAGCGCTGCCCCAGCGTTGATGAGTGGCGATCGCCTCACTCATCGCTCCATACAGGGGAACATCCGAAGTCGCCACTTCAAACCGTCGCCCGTCTGGCAGCCAGCCGGTGGGATTGCCCTGTGCATCTTTTGTCACGCCGCGCCAGCCGATGAAGGTGGGATGCAGGTCGGTCAGCGCGTTGGGTGAAACGTATAGCCCTCCTATCCCTGCTGGGCCGCACAGCCACTTGTGTCCCGTAAAGGCGTAAAAATCAGCGGCGATCGCCCCCAAGTCCAGCGGCAACACACCGACGGACTGCGCCGCATCCACCAGCACGCGCACCTGCCCGCGCCGCCCTGCATAGCCATGACACAGGGCCACAATCTCTGCCAGTGGCAACACCTGACCCGTGTTCCACAAAATGTGGCTGATCACAACCAGTCGCGTTTCGGGGCGGAGGTGTTGGGCGATCGCCTGCACCGGATCGCCATCATTGAGGGTGGACAGCAGCGGGCAGATCGACACTGCCAGGTCAAACCGTCGGGCCAGTTCCCGCACAATGCCCACCACGCCGGGATGCTCACAGTCCGACAGCAAGATGTGGTCGCCTGCCTGCCAGTCCAGCCCCCACAGGGCAATGTTGCAGCCGACGGTGACATTTTCAGTCAGCGTGAGCGTGGTGGGAGAAATCTGGAGTTCAGCGGCGATCGCCCCCCGCACCTGCTGCATTTGCTGATGGGCCCAGCCATTGACCGTATTGGAAAATGGCCCGTGGGTCTGCATATATTCATGCCCAGACGAAATTGCGGCGATCGCCCCCTGTGGCATCGGGCCCTGTCCGCCATAGTTGAAATAGGACTGGGTAGACAATGCTGGAAACTGCTGCCGATGTTGTGCTAGAGACGAGTCCAGATTCAGCATTTCAGTTGTGTTGAGAGCCTTTTGAAAGTCTTTTGTAAAGACTAGGACTGGAAAAAACGAAGGCGTGAGAGTCACCCTCCCACGCCCAAGCGCATCTTCAAAACTATAATGACTTCACTAGTCATGCAACTATGCCCGCGATCGCCGTGTTCTAGCCATCGCGATCGGCCATCCAAAAATCTGCTTTCAGGGCAACCGATAATCTCTACAAGTTCTTACCGATGCTTGAGAGGATTTTACACTCCAAGATGTGCTTTTAGGCTGACTGAAGGGACGCTTTTTCCTGGTGCGAAGCCTGGAAAAAAGAGTGCTAGAGCCTATCCTAACCCTGGTTTCGATAGCGCTCTTCTGGCTGATATTGCCGACAAAGGCATCGCTCTAGATGCTGCACTCGATAAAAGCGTGAGAATCGATGAATGTCTAAGATAATAGGACTATTCCGATCGAATACACGCTGATTCAGGTAATGCCAGAGAACGGAGGAGAAGAAAGATCTGGAAGTCATAGGTCGGCAAACAGCTAAAAGAACTAGGGGTTTAGCAGACGAATGGAGAAACGTCAGGGAATAACGTCACCGAGGGAGAATTCACCAGACCGCATTCGGCAACCTGTGGCCAACACTGGAACTGCGACGGTCTAGCGGTTCTAGGGCAGAAAACAATTGCCTATCTGGTGCCTATCTGGTGCCTATCTGGTGATTGAGCGTTGCATACTTTAAGCGTTCCCACATCACTGGAGGAATCTCCCACGTCACAGAAGTTCACAAGTGGGTACTTGTTTTCGTGCGATCGCAGCAAAAATCCGCCTGGCTATTCCAGCCGCACGTCCTGCTAGAACTGGGTTCCAGCCATCCTACAAACCGATTGCGTTGAATAGCCTTGGCGCACACATCCTCCACCACGTAAATCTTAAAGAAGCCTTAAGACTCAATAAAACTGTCGCCAGACGGAGAATGCTTATCCCTTCAGTTACCTTTTCATCAGCTTAGGAGAGATTTCGGGACGGGACAGGGACAGATCTTTCACCGTCCGCTGGCTACCACTTGCCATCGCTTTCGCTATACACTGGGGCTTCTGCCAACGATTTTGTGAATTTTCATATATGTTCATTTTATTGATTGGCTTGGATCGGCTTTGATTGGCTTTGATTCGCTGGATCGTCCCTGCGTTGATCTGAACTTGTTTCTAAAGCAACCGACTTGTTTCTAAAGCAACCTATGACCCAGCTTCCAGATTCTCTAGATGAGGCGATCGCCCAGGCAGTGCAATCGACCGAAGCCGCGATCGCCGATGGGCTGACTCGCCTTCAGGTAGAGCTATTGTTTCCCGAATTGCCTGTGATGCCTGTGGCGAAGGCGTTTGTGGCGGGTTTTGCAGAACGGGGCAGCAGGCTACGGGTGTTTTTCCCCGATGCAGGGGCGGCTGCCCTGGCCCGGCGCGACTGGGGCGAGGTTCCCTACGCGGTTCGTGGCATTGAGGATGTAAAAACCGAGATTCAGCCGGAGGAAACGCTGATTCTCTTTATTCAGCCGTCTTCGGTGGAGGTGGGGAAGGTCGAGGCGCTGTGTCAGCAGGCGGGCGATCGCCCAGTGGTGTTCTTTAACCCCCGGCTAGAGGATGTAGCAACCATCGGCATTGGCTATGCCGGACGGCAACTCCGGGAGCGATTCCTGAACCAGTTCCAGCCCTGCTACTCGATTCGTCCGCTAGAGAACGCCGCCGTGTTTCGCGCGTATCCCGCACTGTGGCAGGTTTGGCTAGAGCAGGA
>NZ_DVEA01000364.1:0-45279 GCF_015295965.1 Thermoleptolyngbya sp. M55_K2018_002 | reverse complement strand
CCCCCAAACCCCCTTTTGCAGGGGACGAAGCGTCCCCCACACCCCCTCCTAAGGGCACCAATGTACTTCACGCAGCAATTTCGGCCCTCACCCTAAATCCCTCTCCCAGAGCGGGAGAGGGACTTCAAACCTATGTCTGGCTCCCCTTCTCCCAGGTCGGGAGAAGGGGGTGGGGGATGAGGGCAGATTGTAAAGTTACACATCCCGTCTAGTTAGGGAACGGGAATGCTGGCAGATTGGTCGAGGAGCCACCAGAGTTCGCCTGCGGGCTGAATCAGGCGGGCGGGGTAGGTGTCTGCATCGCCTTCGGGGGCGAAGATTTGGGTCAGGGCGGGGCGCTTGTTGGCTCCGGCGACGAGGAAGATGACGCAGCGGGCGTGGTTAATCAGCGGCGCAGTGAAGGTGATGCGGGGCTGGCCGTCTTTGTTGCCGACGGTGATCAGGCGATCGCCCACGGTTAGCGCCTTTGTGTGGGGAAATAGGGAGGCGGTGTGCCCATCGTCGCCAATGCCCAGCAGCACCACGTCCAGCGATGGAAAGTCTCCGGGTGTAAGCTGAAAGACTTGCTGCAAATGCTGCTCATACAAATCAGCCGCGACTGTCGGGTCGGCAGGGGTCGTGTCCATTGGATGGATATTTGCAGCGGGAATGGGCACATGGTCGAGCCACGCACGGCGGGCCATGCCTTCGTTGCTGTCGGGATGATCAGGCGGGACGTAGCGCTCGTCACCCCAAAAGACCTGGATTTTGTCCCAGGGAAGGGGCTGCTGGGCGATCGCCTCGTATAGCGGCTTGGGCGTGCTGCCTCCCGACAGCGCAATCGAGAAGGTTCCCCGCTGGGCGATCGCCGCTTCGGCCCGCTCCAAAATTAGCGCCAGCGCCCGATTCACAATGCCTGCCACATCCGGCAATACTTCAACCTGTCGAGTCATGCGTTCCCTCGCTTACACCACGGCATGTCACCACTCCGACAAGCGTATCGGCACAAGTCGAAAAGCACGATAGAACCGCTATTTTTTTTCAGACTTGCATCCTGTTTAGTGTTTAATTGACCGATGGGAACCTGTGCGAAAGCATCTCATTTTTCCCAAGGCTTCGCTTTCCCAAGCTTTGACGAAGCTCGATCCTCAAGCGCGATCGCGCTTGTCCAATGCCGTCTCTGAGATGCTGTCTCTGTAAGTAACTGCTGTATCCAACGGGTCGCTGTCTCTGAGCAACGCGATTAACCTTGTCGCTGAATGTCGCTGAATGTCGCTGAATATCGCTATCCCTAAAGATTCCGAGAATGACCAGTCTGAGAATGACGAGCGCGAAATTGCAACGGCTGATTTACCTGTGTTTTGTATGAACCGACCTGTATGAACCGACCCGTAAAATTCACCTGTGAGACTCACCTGTAAAACCGACCGATGAAACCGACCTGTGAACCCTCACGATAGGCTGATGCGGGCGGGTTTGTTTTTGTTCACCCCTAATCTTGTGAATCCCAACAAATCGAAATTACCGTTATGACATCGATTAAACCTGCTGGCCGCATTACTGCTCCGCTGGCTTCCCGCGTTCTGAAAACAGTCGGAATCATCATCACGCTCTCCGCACTAATTGACTTCTTTATTCTGCCGATTCCCTATCGACTGCTCGATCGCCAATGGCAGCTTGCCTTTACAACCCAGTTTGTCGATCGGGGCATCGTGCCGCTGGTGGGGCTGGCGCTGCTGTTTGCAGGATACTGGATTGACCATGCCACCGGGGCGATCGAGGAGCGACGATCAGGGCGGACTCGGGATCTGCGATTTTGGGCGCTGCTGCTGGCCAGCCTGCTGGGGCTGATCTATGTGCTGTTGTTTCCGCTGCATCTCAACAATCTGCGGCTCAACAATGCAGCCGCCCAGGAGCAGATCAACCAGGAAGCCGAGCAGGCCGAAGGACGACTCGATCAAAGTCTGGCGACGGCATTGCAGCAGCAGCGGGCCCAGATTGCTCAACTACTCAATGCCAGCGACGAGCAAATCAATCAGGCGGTGCAGGCAAACCAGATCAACCAGGAGCAGGCAAATCAAATTCGGGAGTTTAAGCAAAACCCAGAGCGGCTAGAGCCGTTTTTGCAGCAGCGGGTGCAGGAACTCCGCACGCGGGGACAGACTGAAATCCGCACCCGCAAGGAAGATGCCCAGGCGACGGCTCGCACAGAATCCATCAAGTCGGGTCTGCGAATTGGGCTGGGTAGCCTGGTGCTGGCAGTGGGCTACATCATTATTGGCTGGACAGGGCTAAAATCGCTGGATTAGCGGTTTGGCAGCAAAGCGTCTCGATGTTTTCGATTTACATCCTCACCTACAACGAAGAGATCGACATCGCGGATTGCCTGGAGTCGGCGCTGCTGTCGGACGATGTGGTGGTGGTGGATTCCTGTAGTGGCGATCGCACGCTGGAAATCGCCGCCCAATTTGCCGAGCGCCATCCTGTTCGCATCGTACAGCACGCCTTCGAGAGCCACGGCCAGCAGCGCACCTGGATGCTAGAGTCCATTCCGCCCAAGCACCCCTGGATCTATATCCTAGAGGCGGACGAGCGGATGACTCCGGCGCTGTTTCAAGAGTGCTGCCGCGTAATCCAGTCTGAGGAGCGGGTAGGCTACTACGTCGCGGAGCGGGTCATGTTTATGAACCGCTGGATTCGCCACAGCACGCAGTATCCCCGCTATCAACTCCGGCTGCTGCGCCACGGCAAGGTCTGGTTTGAGGACTACGGTCACGCCGAGCGTGAGGTCTGCAACGGGCCCACCGGCTTTTTGCAGGAAACCTATCCGCACTACACCTGTAGCAAGGGTTTTAGCCGCTGGATCGACAAGCACAACCGCTATTCCTCCGATGAAGCGGCGGAAACCCTGCGGCAGTTGCAGCAGGGAACCGTGAACTGGCGATCGCTCTTTTGGGGTGCTTCGGAGGTGGAGCGTCGCCGCGCCCTAAAGGACCTGTCCCATCGCCTGCCCGGTCGGCCGCTGCTGCGGTTTCTCTATATGTACTTTGGGCTGGGGGGATGGCGGGATGGCGGGCCGGGGTTTACCTGGTGCGTTCTGCAAGCCTTTTACGAATACCTGATTTTGCTCAAGGTCTGGGAGTTGCAGCAGGCGACAACCCAGCCGCAGGTCGCCTCTCCGCCAGTGGAGTCGGGATTCTCCAAATCTGGCTCTAGCCTGGATAAGACCGTGCAACAGGCAGAGACCGCTGAGTCGGGCGATCGCCCTTCGCCAACCGCATAAGCTGGAAATATTCTCACCGGAAACATTCTCAAAAGCATCTGCTGAGAAACAGAGAATGTAGCCCTGAAACTTGAAATAATTCTTTACAAATCGTACAAATAAGGTAACGTGCTAGCTGAGGACGGCAGTCCTCCCAAAACAGGCTCCTCTAGTGCAGCACTGATAACCCCGCCTTAACCTGCTAGATTGTAGATTCAGATACTTTTTTACAAACGCTTTTCACAGCCAATTTTCACAGCCGCTTTGTTCACCTTCGACTTAATCTATCTCGGTTTGTTTATTCTCGGCTTGTTTACCAGGGAGATACTGGGTTGTCCGTTCTTCAACGCTTCAAGCAGGATTTGAAAAACGACCTGATCGCAGGTCTGCTGGTGGTGATTCCGCTGGCTACGACGATCTGGCTGTCGTTTACGATCGCAAGCTGGGCGATCGCCTTTTTGACGCGCATCCCCAAGCAGATCAACCCGTTTAACGATTTTCCGCCGATTTTGGGTGATTTTCTCAACCTAGTAGTTGGGTTCACCGTGCCGCTGGCGCTAATCCTGCTCATTGGTCTGATGGCTCGTAACATCGCCGGACGCTGGCTGCTGGATGTGGGAGAGCGTCTGCTGCAAGCCATTCCGCTGGCAGGATCGGTCTACAAAACCCTGAAGCAACTGCTGGAAACGCTGCTGCGCGACACGAACGACCGTTTTCGGCGAGTCGTGCTGGTGGAATATCCCCGACGCGGCGTGTGGGCGATCGCCTTCGTCACCAGTGCATTCACCGCCGATATCGCCGGCCCCTTGTCGGGCAAGATGCTGAGCCTGTTCATTCCCACTACCCCCAACCCCACGACGGGCTGGTATGCCGTCGTACCCGAAACCGAGGTCATCAACCTGGCAATGTCGGTGGAAGATGCGTTTAAGGTGGTTGTCTCTGGCGGCATTGTCGGCCCCAACCTGGCCAGTGCGCTGCCCGCAGGTGGACTGCCGCCCGGAGACCCGCCTGCGGGAACCCTTGCGACGGGCGGGCTGAACCCTGCTAACGTAGGAACGAGCAGCTATGGCGATCGCCCTGCGGCGGCCAAAGACACCCGTCCCCTCGATCTGGTTTTGGATGAACCACTGATGGAGCCGCCGTTTGAAAACGCCTCCCCCGAAGCCAAACGTCAGTCCATGCCGCTGCCATCCGACCCAACTTGAGCCTTTCCGCCAGCCTGCCCTCTGTTTCCACTCGAATTCCACTCGAATTTTTAAGGATTGAGAACCCGACATGCAAGCTCGACGCATTGCGCGAGAACTGGCGCTGCTGAGTATGAGCCAGCTTCCCTCCAAGCCCGAAAAACTGGAGGCTCAACAGCTTCAGTCCGTCGCCCTGGCCGCTGTGCGGACGCTGACGGGCGAAGTTCACGACATGCTGGAAACCGCCGCCGCCGAGGTGGAGCGGGGGAGCGATCGCCTATTGGCCAGTGAAACCAAAGCCCAGGATCTCGACAGCGCCCGCGTTATGGTGAAAGAAGCGCTGGAACTGGCTCAAGCAGCCATCAACCGGATTGGCACCGCCGTCGAACTGCCGGAAATACTGCAACTCGCCAACCATCAGGAAGTGCGCGACTACACCCTGGCGCTGCTGCAAACCGTCAGCATCCGCCGCGCCGAAATCGATCAGATTATTTCCGCCGCAATGGTAGACTGGCAGCTTCATCGGCTTCCCCAGATCGACCGCGATATTCTGCGGCTGGCCGTGGCGGAGTTTCAATACATGGGCATTCCTGACAAAGTGGCGATTAACGAAGCCGTTGAGCTAGCCAAACGCTATAGCGACGACGATGGGCATCGCTTTATCAACGGCGTGCTGCGGCGGGTGGTCGAGAAGCCCGAAGACAAGCCCGAAGATAAGCTCGAAAAAGCCTGAAGCCCCCCTTAGACGACCCGCAGCCCAGGCGTTCTAATTCTAAACTAAGGCTTTATCAGACTTTCCCCAGCCGACGTTCTGATGGGATGCACTTCCAATCTTGCCCTGTCCCAGGCTAGCGGAAATCTCTTCACCAGGAAAGACGCAAGCACTATAAGCTAGATGAAGCGGAAATCTGGATGCAGCGGCTCCAGGCGCTCTTGGGCGTTTGCTCCTGATCCAGAGCAATGTCCCTAACCCCTGACCCTCCCTATGTCGTCGTTTAATTGGTTCAACCGTCAATACGAAAACCAGCCCGCTGAGGCAAAGCCAGAGCCACAGAAAGACGCTACCCCAGCGCCAGAGTCGAAAGCGCCTGCCGATGCTGCTGCGGGTGACGCGGCGATCGCCCAAGACTATCTCGCCTGGGCAAAGTCTGCCTATAAAAATATTCAAAAGCGCCAGCAGGAAACCGCTGAGTCCACCACATCCAAAACTGTTACAGAATCCGCTATAGAACCCGCTGTAGAAATCGCTACGACAGACGAAGCCGCGTCAAGGGCGATCGCCGATTCGGCTGCGGCTGGAGAAACCGCATCGAAACCCTCTGAGGCAGTAGCGCCCAGCGAACTATCAACGGCTGCCGCGCCAGAAACCGCGCCAGAAACTGCATCCGAAACTGATCCAGAGACGGCTGCGGCTCCGCTCCCCTTTTGGGCCCAAGCCGAGGCCGAGCGGCAGGTCCGCCTGGAGCAACTCAAAGCAGAAGCGGCCCAAGAAGCAGCAGCGGAAGCTGAAAAACTGGCTACTGAATCAGCCAGCCCAACGGACTCCGCCCCAGAACCGGATCTTCCCCTGGATGAGAGCTTCCTTTGGTCGGCGCAGGTGCTAGCCTCCCAGGGCCGCCGGGCCGACCAAGTAGATCTGGAGGAAATTACCTGGCTCAAGCGCCTGCGCCAGGGTCTCGACAAGACGCGACGCAGCTTGGTGAACCAACTGCGGGCGATCGTCGGTCAGGGGCCGCTCAACCAAGATGCGGTGATGGAGATCGAGTCGTTGCTGCTCCAGGCAGACGTGGGCGTGGAGGCGACGGATCGGATCATCGAGCGCTTGCAGGACAAACTGCGCCAGGAATCTCTGCCCCCCGAAGCGGCGATCGCCTATCTCAAAGAAATCCTGCGAGACATGCTCGACAACCCCGGCGGCAAGCCTGTTAGTCCCACCTTTGCCCCCGAAAAGGACACCCTCAACATTTGGCTAATCACGGGGGTTAATGGCGCGGGCAAAACCACCACCATCGGTAAAATTGCCCACATCGCCCAAAAATCGGGCTACAAAACCCTGATTGGCGCAGCCGACACCTTCCGAGCCGCTGCCGTGCAGCAGGTGAAAGTGTGGGGCGATCGCAGCAACGTAGAAGTCATCGCCAACCCTGGCAAAAACACCGACCCCGCCGCCGTTGTATTCGACGCAATCACGGCGGCCCAGGCGCGAGGAACCGAACTGCTGCTCATCGACACAGCGGGAAGGTTGCAAAACAAGAAAAACCTGATGGATGAACTCGCCAAAGTTCGCCGCATCATCGACAAAAAAGCGCCAAATGCCCGTATCGAGTCGCTGCTGGTGCTGGATTCCACTCTGGGGCAAAATGGCTTGCGTCAGGCCGAGGTTTTCTCCGAAGCCGCCCAGCTAAGCGGGGTTGTGCTAACCAAGCTAGATGGCACAGCCAAAGGCGGCATCGCGCTGGCCGTCGTGCAGCAGTTGGGGTTGCCCATCCGCTTCATCGGCGCAGGGGAAGGAATTGAAGATTTGCGCCCCTTCTCTAGCTATGAGTTTGTGGAAGCGCTGTTGAGCGGCTAGGCTGGACTGTATGCTCTGGACGGTATGCTTTAGCCTCATGCTTTAGCCTCGGCTGTGGGCTAGTCTAATCTCTCCCCAATCCTGACTCATGCCCCCTCAACCCTCAACCTCCGAGGAAGCGCACCTGCTGGCCCGCATCGCCCAGCAGGATCAATCTGCCCTATCCCTCCTGTACGACCGCTATGCGCGAGTGCTGTATTCCCTGGCATTTCGGATTTTGGGGTCGGTCGAAGAGGCAGAAGAAATTGTGCTAGACGTGTTTAGCCAGGTGTGGAAGCTGGCAGGGCGCTATGATCCCCGGCGTGGACGGGTAGACGCATGGCTATTCATGCTCACCCGTAGCCGCTCGCTCGACCGACTGCGATCGCTCCAGCGCGTCAGCAAAGCTGTCGAGTCTTCTACTGAAGCCGCAAAAACAGTCCCCCAAGCACAGATCTCAGATCCGACAGAAGACGTATTAATAAATGAACGGCGCGATCGCGTATTGGCAGCAATGCAGCGACTGCCCGTAGAACAGCGCGAGGTGCTTGAGCTAGCTTACTACGAAGGATTGACCCATGTAGAAATCGCAACCAAGACTGGAAAATCTCTAGGAACAGTGAAAACGCGCATCCGTCTGGGTTTGAACAAACTCCGCCAGGTGCTTGATGCACTCGATTTGTTAGATTGAGGACTTGTTAGAGTAAGGAGCCTTTTTAGCCCCCCAAAAACCGGAAGAACGCTGAAAAGATTGGACGCTGCATACATTAGATGCCGCACACACTACTAGATGCCACTAGATGCCGCATACACTATAGATGCCGCATACGTTATGGAGTGCGGATATAGATGGAGTGCGGATATAGAGTGCGGATGCAACACAGAGTGCAGATGCAACACAAATAGATAGAAACACAGAATCCAAAAAGCAGAACCCAAAAATATGATGATGCAATTATCATGCAGCTATCTCACAGCCATAGCGCAACTGCAATGCCGCTGAATGGTGCTACTAGCCCAATACGGCTTGCACCAGTCAACAGGGTCGCAGCATAGCAGTAGCATAGCCGTCCTACGTTGTGAGGTGGTAATCCGGCCCGACATGGCTTGCACCTGCAACGAGGGGCGACAGAGCATCATAACTAGACAGATACATCATGGCCAGAAGCGCAGCTATAAGCGTCAGCACGAAGCATAGACGCAGAGCATAGGTGCAAAGCCCAGAGACCCAAAGATATTGAGATGTATTGAGTCAAACATGGATCAGTATAGAGAAACGCTTGGTCAACTGTTCTGCACCGTCAGAACGCTTACCAAATCCACAAGCTAGGATGAAGAAATGATGACAGCAGTAACGATCGATCACGACCCTTGCTTGTGTGACCTGACCGCGCTGTATGCCCTGGGGCTGCTAGACGATGCAGGGCTTGAGCAAATCAACGCCTATCTGGAGGAATGTCCAGAACTGGCTATCGAAATGGCTGAACTGGAAGAAACCGTGGCAACGCTGCCCTACAGTTTGGAGTTGGTGTCACCTGCTGCTGACCTGAAAGATCGGCTATTTCAGCGGATTCATCAAGACGCGGTTCAACCCGCTGGCTCAAGCCTGTCCGAATCCGCCCCGCCGCCAGTCGCAGAACCCCTCGCCTCTTTTTCGTTCCGCCAAATGCGCGAGGCCGTTGCCGCTGCACGGGTATTGATGCGCCAGTTTTCTAGCGGCAACCGACTGACTGTGCGCGGCCGCGACCTCGACTGGCAGCCCTATCGGGTTCCTGGTGTTTCCGTTGCCCCGCTCTACGTAGATCTGGCAAGGCGAGAAGTAACCGCGCTGCTCAAGGCGGAGCCGGGTGCAGTCTATCCGATTCATCGTCATGCGGCTCCCGAAGAGATTTACATGCTCGATGGCGATTTGAGAATTGACGGTGAGGTGTATGGCGCAGGGGACTACATTCGCTCTCGCCAGGGAACGGTGCATGAGCCATCTGAAACAGTGGGCGGCTGCATGTTTTTGGTGCGAACTTCACTAGACGATGAGTATTTTTAGCTTCAAGCGCACTAGGTGATTAATATTCAAACACGGTTAATATTCGAGCACGAGCGCTAATCCTGCTAACTCCAACTCCTGCTGCATCCTCTGTGTCCCAGTTTCAGCGGCTTACCATTGCGCCTGACCAGATTAGTGGGTCGTATATCCGACTGACACCAGAGCAGCAGCACTACTTGCGGCGAGTGTTGCGGCTTCAGGCGGGCGATCGCCTATTGGCAATGGATGGTCTGGGGCAGTGCTGGCTGGTTGCCGTCGAGCCGCCCGACCAGATGCAAATTCTAGAGGAACAGATCCCAATTGCACCCACAGAACTGCCGCGCCCTGTTGTGCTGCTGATTGCCATGCCCAAGGGGCAGGGCATGGACGACATTGTTCGCCAGGCCACGGAACTGGGCGCAGCGCAGATTGTGCCGATTTTGAGCGATCGCACGCTACTCAACCCCAGTCCCCAAAAGCTCGACCGCTGGCGGCGCATTGCCCAAGAGGCTGCGGAACAATCCGAACGGCAGTTCGTGCCCACGATTGGTGATCCTCAGCCCTGGAGCGACGCGCTCACCGTCTGGAATGCGGAGACTTGTGAGGCATATCTGTGCGAGGCGCGGGGCGATCGCCCCCATCTGCTCCAAAAACTCTTGCCAACTCGTGGAGCCTCCCCATCAACCAAACCAGTGGCGATCGCCATTGGCCCCGAAGGCGGCTGGACCAATGCCGAAATCGACGGGGCGATCGCCGCTGGCTATCGAGTCGTGTCGCTGGGGCGGCGCGTGCTGCGAGCCATCACCGCACCTGCGGCCGCACTGGCGATCCTTGCAGCGGCCCTGGAGCAAGACATGCCTTCCAGCAGCTCATTTTTTTGATGGGTTGAGCTGATACAGAGCTGGGCGAAGGAACCCTACGCTTCGGTCATAGCGATCACTTGGGCGATCGCCAACTGGATTTGCGGAAATGTCGGCGACACAATCGAGGTTTCGCCCTGATATCGCTGTGCCTGGTATTCCCCATCAATCAGGGAATTAATCGTGATGGTTGGCTGCTTGGGAGAGCCGATATACTGCACACCGCCCAGCTCTGCGTAATCCACAATCCAATACTCTGAAATCCCCAGGGTTTCGTACTCATTCAGTTTAATTCGATAGTCATCGCGCCAGTTAGTGCTAACCACTTCAATCACCAGCGGCGGTGGAATGTACGCCGCAGCCGGGTCAGAACTTTCACGCATTCTGTCCCATTCTTCTTTAGCAAACACGACGATATCGGCCTTGCGGCTGGATTGAGGTTCACCGGCCCCAGCGACAAGCCTTACTTGTTTGCCCTGGCGAGGTACGTAGGGCAGCTTGAGCGATTGGCAATGATCAATCAAAAGACGACATAGCCCCTTCACGACATCCTCATGTTTCGCAGTCGGTTCGCTGAGGGGCATCGCAACTCCATTCACCAACTCAAAGGATCTGCCGGAGCCATCATCCCAGTTGAGAAATTCCTCAAAGGTAAGGAGCTTTTTGACAATTGCAACCATCGCTACGTGCCTCTGGTCTTAGGGAGTTGGCTGCTTCTAGCTTAAACAGGATTGACGCAAAGAGAATGAAACTTACGCATCTGCGTGATTGCTCAGGAGCCGCACCCGCGAGAATCCCAAAAACCTGCCACAAGACCAAATCTCAAATCCAAATCTCAAACCAAAAAGCTGCCGTTGAACTCTTCAACAGCAGCTTTCAATCTAGCCAAAAACCTAAATCTAGCCAAAAAAATCAGCCAAGACCCAAGACAAAAGGGAAACTGGGCCAAACCTCTCCGGAAGTCCCCCTTTTTAAGGGGGATTTAGGGGGATCGGCTCAGGGCAATCAACGACCTAGAAAGCTTTAAAGCACTGACTTAGCCCTGGGGTCTGACCTGACGCGCCATGTCTAGGAACGGATTAAGGCTGGGGCCAGGGCGACGACGGCCGCTCCGGCTGCTGCTCAACACCACAAAATTCGGCGCAAAGGTTTGGTCAGCCGCGGGCGCAGCCTCAGGCGTAGGCTTAGCAGCCGGGGCCGGAGCCGCAGCCGCAGGAGCCTTGCCATTCGACGTAACATCCGTTGCAGGAGGCACAACCGCAGCCACAGCCGCCGCAGGTGCAGGGGCTGCCACGGGCGCTTCAGTCTTCGCAGGGGCAGCCTCAGCAACAGGAGCCGCAGCCGCAGCACTACTAGAAGGCTCAGCCTCTAGAAAATATTCTGAAGACTTGCCCAAGCCCAGCAGCTTGCCTAGTCCGCCCAAAAACGAGAACAGTCCCCCAAGTAGTTTCTTAATTAAACCCATTGTTGCGATCGCTCCAAGAAATGCGTCTGTGTGTTCAATGCGTCTACGTGGTCGCAAAAGCTTTTGTTGTCAAGAAAACGCAGGAGAACCCCTAGATTTTCTCGCTCGTCATCTAATCTTTTGGCTGAACGTGCTGCTCCGGTCGCTTAGCATATCAGCTTTGAGTAAAAATACTTAGAGCCATCTCTGGAAGCCAGACTGAGCAAGATTTCAGCCACTCCTATTATCCCTGTCAATGGACATCCAGAGATGCGTTGTTGACCAAGTTGATCAAAAAATTTTAGACACCGTGGATCAGTGGTAATGCCCCAAGTTCCTCTCTAGGCCTGGAGTTGATCCGCCAGACTCACTCGCTGCCACCAGCGATTCAGTGGGTAATAGAGCGCTGGTGCCCAGAGGCTACTGAGAATGGCAGAGCAGAGGGCAATTTGCTGGTGATAGTTCCAAATTTCTGAAAGCGTGCGGGAGGAAAGGCGATCGGGCACCCGCAGATCTTGAAGCATAAATTGAAACGCCGTCACGGTTTCCGCAATCACCGCCATGCCAAACACAATTAGCGCTACCGAAATAAAGTCTTCCTGGATATAGCGCTGCTTTTGAATCAATGCTGTAAGCAATCCCACCAGCGCGAGACTCAGTGTATGAGTTGGGTTGGCCGCCGTCATGCCGTCTTGCAGCAGCCCCAGCACTATTCCGGCGATCGCACCCTGCCAGGGCGATCGCTTGATACTCCAGGCCACAACCCAGATCAGCAGCCAGTTTGGCCCCACCCCCAACAGTTCCATCCCTACAAACCGGGTTGGCAAAACCAGCAAACAGGCCAAGACCGAGCCAGCCGTTATCAGTGCATTTAGCGCCTGCCTCAAATAAGGACTCAGAAGCAGCAAATCATTCATAGCACTTAGGCAGAATCATCAGGGCAAGGTTGAGTCTGGTGGCGGCGGAGGCGGCGGGGGCGGTTCAGTAGCAGCAGGTTTTGGATTGGGCGCAACCAGCACCCAGTCCAATGTGCTAATCGGGGCTGATAGCTCGACAATGGCCTCTGGGGCGGGGCTTTTGCTAAAGTCTACTGACTCAATGCGCCCCACAGGCAGCCCCGGCGGAAACAACTGGCTGAACGACGACGTAGACACGACATCCCCCGGTTTCACATCCGGCACCTTTTCAAAAAACTCCATCACTGCCCGATTGCCCGACTGCCCCCGCATATAGCCCATAAAGCGAGAGCGGCTAACCGTCACGCCGATACGACTGGTGGGGTCGCTCACCAACAGCACACGGCTCGTATTTGCCGTCACCTGTACCACTCGCCCCACCAGTCCGCCCGTTCCGGAAACAATAGAGCCAACTTCTACCCCATCGCGCCGGCCCCGCCCCAGGGTCACCTGCTGCCACCAGTGGTCAGCGCTGCGCCCAATAATCGGAGCCGCAATCCCCGGTTGTGGCTGCGTTGTATTGTAGTTCAACAATTCTTGGAGTCGGCGGTTTTGGCTTTCTAGCTCAATTAAGCGCTGCTGCAACTCCTGCACCTGGGCGTTGTCCAGGATTTCGGCGCGAGTCGGGCCTTTAGCTTGAAACGGGGCGCTGATCGCTCGATACAGCTCTAGCACAAATGCACCCTGGGTTTGCCTGAGCATCCACGCAGTACTAAGAGCCAGCACTGCTAGCCCCAGCCGCAACCCATTTTTCCCCCACCATCGACGCAGTACGTACATTAGCCGCGCTCAATCCTCATCGCCAGCGCTTCACACAAGTCCTGAGATGCCCGATATGAATCCTGAGAGGAATCCCCACGAAAACTGGAAATACTTGCTCAGAACACCAATTCAGAATACCCATAAGGTATACAACCTTACGCTACATATTGCGAGAGTGTCCGCTAAAGACCCGCTCAAGCTGCTTGAAGTTTTCTAGAACACGCCCAGTGCCTAGCACGACGCAACTCAGCGGGTCCGCTGCAACGTGAACCACAATTCCGGTCTCATGGCTGATTAGGGTATCTAGCCCGCGCAGCAAGGCTCCTCCCCCTGCCAGCATGATCCCCCGATCGATGATGTCTGCCGCCAGTTCAGGAGGGGTGCGCTCCAGCGTGCGCTTAACAGCTTCGATGATGACCGACAGAGGTTCTGCCATCGCTTCACGGATCTCTGGTGCTTTCACCGAAACAGTGCGGGGTAGCCCCGACAGCAGGTGCAGCCCTCGAACATCCATGATGATGTCGTCATGGTTGTCCGTTGGATAGGCGGAGCCAACCATGATTTTGATTTCCTCTGCTGTACGTTCCCCAATCACCAGGTTGTGAACCTTTTTCATGTATTGGGAAATGGCCTCGCTTAGCTCGTCGCCAGCGACCCGCACCGATTCGCTCAGCACAGTGCCCTGCAAGCTCAGCACTGCGACCTCGGTGGTGCCGCCGCCGATGTCGATAATCATGTTTCCAGTCGGCTCTGCTACGGGCAAGCCAGCTCCAATGGCTGCGGCCACGGGTTCATCAATCAAATAAACATCTCGGGCCCCCGCCTGGGACGCAGCTTCCATCACAGCCCGACGCTCAACGCCCGTCACGCCACTGGGAATACCAATCACGATACGAGGGGAAACGAGCGTCCGACCTTCATGGACGCGGCGGATGAAGTGCTTGAGCATTAGCTCAGCCGTGTCAAAATCTGCAATCACCCCATCACGCAGGGGGCGCAGTGCCATCACGTTTCCGGGAGTCCGTCCCAGCATCTTCTTGGCATCTTCGCCAACGGCTAGGGGTACTTTCTCGTTTTGGTCAATGGCTACCACTGATGGTTCTTGAAGCACAATGCCTCGACCCGAAACGTAGACCAGGGTGTTTGCTGTGCCCAGGTCGATACCCATGTCGCGTGACAACGAGAAGCGGTTAAAAAGTCCCACTAGCCTAACAAGCTCCTAGTTACAAAAACACTACTGCGATCGCTCTACATGCCCCGATAACTCAGGTAAAACCCTTGGTTGGCACCTGGTTAACGATTCTGAGGTGATGACGATGCTCAGGGGTAAACTTGCAGATGCTGCCCGATGAACCGGACTTCCCTTTTCAGAGAGCCGCGTTGCTTTTGAAAAGCAGCTTTGCTGTTGATGCTGACCGGATTCGTTATGCCTTAAGCTCGCTCCATCTGCCCTATGCTGCTAAGCCTATGCCCTCAAAATTAATGTCTCCAAACAATATCTCAGAGTTCCAACCTGATTCCAAAGACCTATGAGTATGGAAGAGACTCAAGCACAGCATCCCAACTCCGTCGATGGGATTGTATTACGATTTTTGTCAACCGTCTAGTCGGAATATGCCTAAGATGCTGATCGGGTTTTGGCTGACGGAGTGCATGAGGGCGATCGCCCCTGCTTGAAGACCAGCCGCCAACATCCTGCTGCTATCTCCCGGCTTGATCTGGTCATTAGATCCTGACGAGATCCTGACGGATTGCACCCCGCTCACGATACCGCAAAACTGACCCCTGTGGCGCAAGATACCAGGAAGATTGCCGGAAGGTGGATGGATGGGGGCGATCGCCAACTGTGCGATCGCCAACCGATGCCAATTTGACGGTGTTTCCGGCGCTTGCTAAGGCGAAAAAGTTTGGGCAAATACAGTCTGGCAATCATCCGACAATCAGGGGAGCAACCGCTTCAAAATCCGGCTAGATCCTGTTAAAATAGGACAGGTATACTACATAAGGCGATATGCAATTCTAATCATTCCTCTCATTTTTTTAAGGAATTAATTTTGAAAGGATTGATTGACTCAGATTTTCTGCGTATCTGGCTTTAATTGCTGTTTCCAAAGTTTTGATTTTTAGGTTTGGGGAATGTTCTATGAGCTTGAACGTCGTTACCCTGGTGGGTCGGGCGGGTCGTGATCCGGATGTAAAGTATTTCGAGTCGGGCAGCGTGGTCTGCAAGTTTACGCTGGCTGTGAATCGCCGCACTCGAAACAGCGATGAGCCAGACTGGTTCAACCTGGAGATGTGGGGCAAGACGGCTGAGTTGGCCGCAAATTACGTCCGTAAGGGGAGTCTGATTGGGGTTAGCGGCTCACTCAAGTTTGAATACTGGAAAGATCGAGCAACTGGAGCCGATCGCTCTGCGCCTGTGATTCGGGTTGACCGGATGGAGTTGCTGGGGTCGAAGCGAGATACTGAAGCGGCAGCGGCCTCTGGCGGCTATGCCGACGATGAGTTCTAGAGGGCACGGCCGAAGTTCTGTAAGGGGGCGATCGCCTATCGGACAAAAGCTCACCTGTTGCGTGTGCCCTTGAGCTTTCTCCCAAAGGTTCGGCATATTCTCACGGTTGCTTCAGTTTCCTCACAAAAGGGTTCTGGGGCACTCAGTGTTGTTTCAGGTTCCCCTCAGCCAGAGTCGCCAAGATGTGAGTTATCTCGGAAAGGACTCCCAAGCCTTGCCAATAGCAGGCTGGAACCTTCTACGGATTGACTAACATCAAGGAGGTTTGCGATGAAACGAATTGTTCTCATGGCGCTGTTTGTGCTGGTGCTGTCTACAGCCGTAGCTCCAGTGACGCTTGCTCGAAGAGGAACCAGTACCTGTCCTCTGGACGGAACCCGCTGCGTTGGATCGGGGGGCGGCGGCGATTAGGGTTGGGCGATCGCACTATGAAATCGCCCTGTGAGATTGCCCAGTCAAATCGCGCTGTGAAATCGCGCTGTGAGATTACACTGCGAAATCGCCCTGTGATGTAGGCGATAAAAGACCCTGGCAGAAGACGGGAATCTTGCCAGGGTTTCTGATGAAGCTACCAGGTCTTTTCAGCTTTTATGCCTGAAGAATGCCGCGGGCAGCGATTTCAGCCGTCTCTACTGCGCCGTTCATATAGCCTTGGGATTCTAGAGAGCAGTGTTCCCCTGCGAACCAGAGATTGCCCACGCGCTCGATTTCGGCTCCGGCGATCGCCGTCCACTGCCCGGGCCGATAGCAGGAATAGGACCCTAGCGCGTGGGGTTCGGCCGCCCAAATTGCGCGGAGCGATCGCCCTTTTTGCACTTCAGCAATGCCTGGAAAGATCTGGTCTAGATCAGCGGCGAGCGCCTTGGCGTGGGTGGCGGGGCTATCGGCCGCCAGCAATACGCCCTGTTGTCCCGCCCGTAGGTCTGTCACCCAGGCGCTCGGCCCCGGCGAGTAGCGGGCGCTTTCCCAGGTATTTTGAAAATCCAGGTCAGTGTAGACGCTGATGGTGGAGCCGTAGCGGGTGCGCCAGATACGCTCCTGGAAGGGGACGGCCAGCTTGCTGCTGGTGCCATAGCCCAACTCGGCGATCGCCTTTTGCTTCACGGGTGGCAGGTCTATCGCGAGTTCCACCTGTCGCAGTACCGAAAACGGAAGGGTCAGCAGCACCTTTTCGTAGCTGCGCTCGATGCTCTTGCCGTCTTGTCGCAGGCTGACGCGATAACGCCCATCGGGGGCGAGGCGAATCGATTCCAGAGCGGTGTTGAGGGCGATCGCCCCCGCAACCCGTTTTGCCAGCGCTTCAGGAATCGACTGGTTGCCGCCGACCACATGCCAGCGCTCGTCGCTGTCGCCGTAGGTGCTCCACTGCCCCACCTCCGTCCCGATCAGATAGAGCATGTTCAAGCAGGACATGTCTTCTGCGTCTCGCCCAAATTCGGTGATGTAGGCTACCCGTACTAATTGGTGAATCACCGGGTCAATCTCTGCCGCATCCAGATATTCTGCCAGCGACAGCCGATCGAGCTGGGCGGCGTGGTCATTATGCTGGCGATAGGTGATGCCTCGCCCCATCGCCAGCAAGTCCTGCGTGATTCGCTTGGCGAGGGGTGCAAACCGCTCCACCACTGCCTCATGGCTCACCTTTTGCCCCTGAAAATACAGCACCTCCGGCTCTAGCCCCGCATCGGCCGCCCGCAGGTCAGACAGTTCCAGGCCCAATTCTGCGACCAGAGCGCGGACGTGGGTATGTCGCGTGTCGATAAATTCGCCACCCAGTTCCACTGTCCCCGGCAGTCCATCCGGGTTTCGCACAGTCCGCAGCCGACCGCCGATGCGGGCACTGGCTTCGACTAGCTCAAACGGCATACCCGCCTGCTGGAGCCGATAGGCAGCCGTCAATCCTGCTACGCCCGCTCCCACAATCAGCACGGGCGACGGGTTCGCGCCAGAGCGAGTGGACTGCCCTGATGGATGAGGGCGATCGCCCCCCACCGAGTCTTCCATTCCCAAACTGCCCATCCCCAGCGTGCCGCCCAGCACTGCGCCTGCCTGCAACACGCGCCGCCGCGACAGGTGTGCATCCAGCCATCCCGCTGCTTCGGGCAGGGACATTTTTGTTTGCTCAGACCATTGCGAAATTCGATAAGCTCGGCGAAAAAGCGTAATTAATCGACTTCTAGACATACAAAACGAAAAACTAAGAAAGACTGGGAACAGGCCCCCGGCTCAAAAGCCAGCCGTTATCTAAGGTGACATTTCAAGGTGACATCTCAAGGTGATGACATCTGATGACATCTAAGGTGACAGTAGCGGCTTCTCACGGGCGCTACGCTTTGCCATCCTGTATCCCCAATCGCCACGCTAGCGCTTTTTTTAGCGAACGGGTGTAAACCCGATGGGCGATCGCCCATTCACAGCGCCCCCTGCACAGAAGCGCCCACCATCCCAACAAAACAGCCTAAAAGCCCCAGAAGCACCAGCCTAATCAGACACGACCCCGCCCTGGGGCGCAGCCTGGCTATCGGGCTGGGTTTTATTGAAATACGTTTCCAGCACTTGCTTCACCATCGGCGCAGCCACCTTCCCGCCGCCTCCCTCAGGGGAATTCTCGATAAATGCCACCACGACAATTTCTGGATTATCCAGCGGAGCATAGCCGCCATACCAGGCGTGGGATTTGCGCGGCGGATCTTCGGCAGTACCCGTTTTGCCCGCGTTGGGCGGCAGGCTGGGCGTATTCATCACTGTGCCCGTGCCGCTGCTGACCACCCGACGCAGCCCCTCTTGCAAAATTCTCAGCGTCGTAGGACTTAGACCAATAGGAGTGCGCCACGAGCGGGTTGCCTCCTGGTCTTTTAGCAAATGGGGACGCACCAAATCGCCTCCATTCGCGGGCACCGCAAACATCACCGCCACTTGGAGCGGCGAGGCCTGCATGTAACCCTGACCGATGGACATGTTGATGGTGTCGCCGATAAACCATTCCTCATCCAAGTTTTCGCGCTTCCAGGCCGGATCGGGCACGAGCCCCGCCGATTCCTCAGCCGCCAGTTCAATGCCCGTTTTCCGGCCAAAGCCGTAGCGCCGTGTCCACTCAATCAGCGGCTCGTGGCCCATGCCCATCGCGGTTTGGTAGAAAAACGTGTCGCTGCTCCAGGCCATGGCTCCGCGAAAATCCAGCGGCCCAAAGCCTGCATTGTTCCAGTCCCAAAACTTGATGCCGCCGACTTCGATATAGGGGCGAGTCCGAAGAACGGTGCTGGGGGAATAGCGCCCCGACTCAATCGCCGCTGTCGTGGTGACAATTTTAAAGGTGCTGGCCGGCGGATAGCCCTGGAGGGCCCGGTTGACAAACGGATAGGACTTGCTTTGCAACTCCTGCCACTGGGCATCCGTAATGTGGGTAGAAAAAAGATTGGGGTCAAAGGCTGGACGGCTGACAAGCGCCAGTACGGCTCCGTTGCGCGGATCGAGGGCAACGATCGCCCCTTTGCGATCGCCCAGCACCGTTTCCGCCGCCTTTTGCAAATCTAGATCCAGCGTCAGCGTCACGGTATTGCCCGCCCGTGCCGACTTTTCGCCCAGCACCCGCAGCACATGGCCCATGCCGTCCACCTCGACCTGCTGCCCGCCCCACTGCCCCCGGAGTTGTCGTTCAAACGCCGCCTCCACGCCCATCTGCCCGACCACATCCCCCAAGCGATAGCCTTCAGACCGCCGCCGTTCCAGGTCTTCGTCCGACATTTCTCCCGTATAGCCCAGCACATGGGCCGCCAGATCCCCGTGGGGATAGTAGCGCACCGCCTCTGCCTGCACCTGCACCCCCGGCATCTGCTGGCTAAACTCGGCCAGCGCTGTTACCTGGGCAGGGCTGATGCCACGAGCGATGCGGAGTAGTTCTGGAGAGCTATAGCCAGCCTGATCCAGCCGCTTCTGGATAGTCTCTTCAGGAATATTGAGGATCGTGGATAGCCGCTTGACGATGGGCCGCCAGTTGGCCTGGCGATTGGCAATCGGCCAGAGAAACACCGCATAGGAAAGGCGGCTCCCTGCCAGCGTCCGCCCTTTGCGGTCGAGGATTCGCCCCCGCTCTGGCTGTCGAGGAATCAGCCGCACCCGGTTGTCGTCTGCCAATTGCCGATTGTATTGCCCTTCGACCAGTTGCAGGTAGGCTAGGCGAGTGCCGATGCCTCCTAGCAGAGCGACGGTGACGGTGAGCATCACCACCAGCGATTGGTAGGACTTGCCCACGGTGCGGCCTGTTTGTTGCCGCACGGTTGGCGGATTTTGCGTCAGCGTCATAAATGAAAACGCGCCCTCTGACAGAACCTCTGAAACCCAGTGCAGGTTGGAGAAACGTTAAATGTTTAGTAAATCATTAGGTAAATCAATTCACATAGTTTACCGCCATTGATCCCGGTATTGATCCCGGTGTTGATCCCCGGTAGTGTCGGATTCAGCTACCTGTATTTTGGACTGTATCTTGGTATAGGGCGATCGCCCCCACATCCCAAACCCGCCATAGCCGCTGCCGAAATCACTCAGCCCAAATTGCCAAACGGTATACCAAACAACCGTTGATTACCCTGGCTTCTTTGAAGATGAAGGGAAAGTTAGCCGGATGGAATGTTTGTTGTGCAACATCTGTCCTGCAATGTCTGTTATGGCGTGTCGGCGGCCGTCTGCGTAGATCCAGCTTGAAAAGCGCATAGCGATAGTCGTGACCCCGTCGCGGGCAAACTGACTTACAAGCTGAGTCGCTGTCCCGGAATTAGGAAACGCCCCGGCATTCGAGCCTTTCCATCTCGCGAATTTCCATCTTGCGAATTTCAAATCCAGCAATTTCAAATCCAAACGGTTTCAAATCCAGCAATTTCACGAGTCTACAGGCTTCATCCCTTAGGATATTTACAAGTCATCAAAGTACGAGTCATAAAATCATATAGAATCAGGCGCTTGTCTTTCCCCGCGTCGCCCATAGGGACACACATACTCACGTGAGGACTCAACTGCTAAAATCTCAGACCTAAGCCTTGACCACTGCCCCGTTCTAGCAGAATTTCTACAGGGAATTTGCCACATGGCACAGACCATCACCCCAAATCAGTCCACGGTAGAAACCGAAACCCAATATGATGTCGAACTCCGCAGAGTATTCAAGGTCTTCGATGGCTACACGGCGGTTCGCGGCATCGACCTGAACGTGCGACAAGGGGAGTTCTTCAGCATTCTTGGCCCTTCCGGCTGCGGCAAAACTACAACGCTGCGCCTAGTGGCGGGGTTCGACGAGCCAACGGCAGGTGAGGTGTTACTCCAGGGCAGGTCAATGGTGGGCGTGCCGCCCTATCGCCGCCCGGTGAATACAGTATTTCAGAGCTACGCGCTGTTCGGACACATGACCGTGTGGGACAATGTGGCGTTTGGGCTGCGGCTAAAAAATAAGAGCAAGGCAGAGGTTCAAAAAGCAGTTGGAGAAGCGCTGCAACTGGTCAAGATGGAGTCCTTTTCCCGACGCTATCCGGCTCAGCTCTCTGGCGGACAGCAGCAGCGGGTCGCGCTGGCGCGGGCGCTGGCAAACCAGCCAACCGTCGTGCTGCTTGACGAGCCATTGGGAGCGCTAGATCTGAAGCTGCGGAAAGAAATGCAGGTGGAGCTTTCGACGCTGCATCGAGAACTGGGTGTCACATTCATCATGGTGACCCATGATCAGGAAGAAGCCCTCAGCCTGTCCGATCGGATTGCCGTGATGAATGAGGGGCGGGTAGAGCAAATTGGCACGCCCAGCGAGATTTACGAGTTTCCAGCTACGCCCTTTGTGGCCGACTTCATTGGCGAGACGAATCTATTCCAAGGGTATATGGCTGCCGCAGACCCGATGCTGATAAAAGTGGAAACCGAGCGCGGACTCCAGATGGTGGTGAAGCCGACGGAGGCTTGCCCCGGCGCGGCAGCGGAGCCTGTTGTGGTCAGCATTCGCCCCGAAAAGGTGCGGCTGTCGCTAGAGCCTCCTGGTAGCGAAATGAACTGTTTTGAAGGACGACTCCGGCACACTATGTACCTGGGCACCCATGTCCACTATGTGGTCGATTTGCCAACGGGGGATATGGTGACGGTGATGCGCCCAAATCGCCCAGAGTCGATGCCCCAGGTTGATACGCCTGTGTACGTATCCTGGTCGGCGGCAGATGCCCTTCCCCTTGCAACTCAGCCTGGAGCCTAGAGCCTGGAGCCTAGAGCCTGGAACCCGAAGCCTGGAACCCAGGGCCAAGGACGAAGGCGTTGGGAGTCAAGATTGGATGCACTCCTTGGAATTACTGCCCTCAAAGGGGGCGGTCATTCTTCGCATGGACACCGCAGTTTTAGGAGATTTGCTATGCCTCCCTATCGATTTTCTGGTCGTTCCAATTCTGAATCCTCGCTGAGGCGGAATCCTGGCGGTGGGCGATCGCCCTATTCCTCCGCCTCCCGCGCCAGCCGTCGCCGCTTTTTGCAGTTGTCGAGTGCAGCTTTCTCTGGCGTGCTGTTGAGCAATTGCGCCCGAAACATTGGTACAACGGGCAGTTCTGCCGCCACAGATACTTCCGCCGCTTCACCGCCCAGCAGCGGAGATAATACTCTCCATGTCTACACTTGGTCAGCCTACATCGATGAAGACCTGCTGAAGGGCTTTGAGCAAGACACCGGGATTAAGGTCATTGCCGATGTCTATGACTCCAACGAAACCATGCTGGCTCGAATGCAGGCCGGCGGCGGCAGTCAGTACAGCATCGTCTATCCTTCCGACTACATGGTAGAACTCATGATTGAGGAAGAGATGCTGCTCGAAATTGACCAAGACCGCGTTCCTGGCTATGCCGATCTTCTGGAGCAGTGGCAAGATCCTCCCTACGACCCTGGCAACCAATACAGCGTGCCCTATACCTGGGGCACAACAGGGTTGGTCTACAACAAAGAATTGGTGAAGAAGCCCATTACTGACTGGTCTGACCTGTGGGAACGAAAGTCTGAGCTATCTCGAAGAATGACCTTGCTCAACGACGTGCGCGAGGTTATGGGCATGGCGCTAAAGATGCTGGGCTTTTCCAACAGCACCCAAGATCCCAAAGAAATTGAAGCCGCCTACAAGAAGCTGCAAGAACTCAAGCCTGCGATCAATGCCTTTACAACCGATGGTTGGCGAGATCAGATGGCAGTAGGCGACCTGGCCGTGGCCCATGCCTACTCGGTGGATGGCATCGATATGGTGCTGGAAAATCCCCAGCTAGAATACGTAGTGCCGTCTAGTGGCGCAACGGTTTGGACGGACACCATCGCCATTCCTAAAACGGCTCCCAACGTTGATGCCGCCTACAAATGGATTGAGTATTCGGTAGAACCGCAGACAGCGGCAAAGAATCTAGGACGGCTCAAACTACCCACGCCCAACCAGAAAACGCTGACGCTATTGCCGAAGGAGCTGGTCGAAAACCCAGATCTCTTCCCCCCCGAAGAAATTCTGGCAAAGTGTGAGGTTCTTGCCAATGTGGGCGAAGCGGTCGATATTTATGATCGGTACTGGACGCAGTTGACCAGCGCCTGACCCCGTTTTTGAGCGATCGCTCTCAATATTTTTCCACTATGGCAACCTCCGCTCCGCTCTCCCCGACTCCAGAAGTCGAACCCCAGCGCCCTGCCAGCAAGGGACTAAAGCAGCGGCTGATGGGTTTGATTCAGCCCTTTGTCTTGCTGGGGCCGCCAGGGCTTTGGCTGCTGTTGCTGCTGGTCGTGCCGACGCTGATGATCCTGGAACTGAGCCTGATTCCAGGATTCCGTCCTGGCAGCCAGCCCGCACCCTACGGTCTGGGCAACTATGTCAAAATCTTTGAGCTAATTGACGGTCAGGCGATTTATCTGTGGGTGATTGGGCGATCAGTGTTTTTTGCGATCGCCAGTACGCTCCTTTGCCTTGTGCTAGGCTTTCCTGTTGCCTATTGGATTGCGGTGATGGCTCCTGCCCGCTGGCGCAACCTGCTGCTGGTCAGCTTTGTGCTGCCCCTGTGGACATCCTCTCTGCTCCGCTCCTACGCCTGGATCACCATTCTGCGGCCGACGGGCGTGCTGAACTCGCTGCTGAGTACCCTCCGCTTGCCAACGCTGGATATTCTGAACACCCAGACTGCCGTGATGATTGGGTTGGCCTATAACTTTTTGCCCTATATGGTGCTAATCCTCTACGCTTCGCTGGAGCGGCTTGATAAGCGGCTGCTAGAAGCGGCGGCCGATCTGGGGGCAACTCCCCAGCAGGGCTTTTGGAAAGTCACCGTGCCCCAGACGCTCCCTGGCATCGCTGCCGCCTGCCTGCTGGTGTTTATTACCAGCCTGGGGGATTTTGTGGTGCCTGAACTGCTGGGCGGAGCATCCAGTATGACTATGGCTCGCCTCATTTACAACCAGTTCCTTGGCGCGACTCGCAACTGGGGCTTTGGCTCTGCCCTCAGCATGGTGCTGATCGGCGCGATGGGGCTGGGCATTGGGCTGCTGCTGAAGTATGGCGATCGCAAGCTAGAGAATTACTAATACTCCCCCTGTTTTCCCCTCGGTTTCCCACTATGACCGCAACCCTCGATCTGCCCAAAACTGTTGCCGCCAAACGCCGCCTCTCCTGGCAGTTTCTCTTCACGCTGGTGATGTTTGCATTCATGTACATCCCAGTGCTGGTGCTGGCGTTTTTTAGCTTCAACGCATCGCCCTTTAGTGCAGGCTGGAGCGGCTTTTCGTTGCAGTGGTATCAGCGCATGTTCAACGACACGCGGATTCTATCAGCGCTGGCAGATAGCTTGTCGGTGGCGCTGCTGGCCGTGGGCATTGCGGCCGTGCTGGGCACGCTGATGGCCGTGGGGCTAGCCCGCTACACCTTTCCCGGCAAGCAGTTGTATCAGGGCATTTCCTACCTGCCGCTGATTATTCCTGATATTGCGATCGCCGTTGCAACGCTTGTATTTCTGGCTTCGCTGGCAATTCCCCTGAGCCTGTGGACAGTCGTGGCCGCACACATTGTCTTTTGCCTCGCCTATATCGCGGTCGTCGTCTCGACGCGGCTCACGGGCATGAATCCTCACCTAGAAGAAGCGGCGCTGGATCTGGGCGCAACTCCGTTTCAAGCATTTACTAAAGTTCTGCTGCCCCAGCTTATGCCTGCAATTATCTCCGGTTGTCTGCTGGCGTTTGTGCTAAGCATGGATGACCTGCTGATTTCCAGCTTCACCGCAGGCGGCGGCACTACGACGTTGCCAATGGAGATTTTTAGCCGCGTCCGCACAGGCGTAAAGCCCGACATTAACGCACTGAGCGTCGTGCTGATTCTGGCATCCGGAACCCTAGCCTTTGCAGCAGAGTTCATCCGCTATCGCAGCGAACAACAGCGGCTAGATGGGTAAGCTCAAGAAGACTGTTCCAAAACATATTCGTAAAAGAAGGTTTATATATGAAAAGCCCAGCCAAGAGCGAATCGAGGCTGGGCTTTGGTTTTGGAAATGGTTTAGCAAATTTGGAAATGGTTTAGCAAAGCAACGGCTTAGCCAAGTAGCGCCTTAGCACGGCTCAGCACATTGTCTACCGTGAAGCCAAACTTCTCCATGCAAACGCCGCCAGGAGCCGATGCGCCAAAGGTGTCAATGCCGAGAATATCTCCTTCGCTACCTGCATACTTATGCCAGCCGAAGGTCGTCCCCGCTTCCACGACCAAGCGCTTGGCTACCGCTTTGGGCAACACCGACTCTTTGTAAGCAGCGTCCTGCGCTTCAAACAATTCGGTAGACGGCATAGAAACCACGCGAACCTTCTTGCCTTCTGCGGCCAGTTGTTCTGCGGCCTTGACGCAGAGATTCACTTCCGAACCCGTGCCAATCAAGATCAGATCCGGCGTGCCGTCACACTCGATCACCGTGTAGCCGCCTTTGCCCACGCCTTCGATCGAGCTACCTGCCAGGTTTGGCAGACCTTGGCGCGACAGGGCCAGCAGCGTCGGACGGTTCTTCCGAGCGTTTTCGATCGCCACTTTGTAAGCACCAGAAGTTTCCGTACCGTCCGCAGGGCGAATCACCGTCAGGTCAGGTATAGCCCGCAGCGAGGCGATGGTTTCTACGGGCTGGTGGGTCGGGCCGTCTTCGCCTAGAGCCACAGAATCGTGCGTCATCACCCAGATCACGCCGCACTCTGCCAGTGCCGACAGGCGAATTGCGCCGCGCATGTAGTCGGTAAACACCAGGAAGGTTGCGCCGTAGGGAATTAGCCCGGAACCATGCAGCGCAATGCCGTTGCAAATTGCGCCCATGCCGTGTTCGCGCACGCCAAAGTGGATGTTGCGGTTTTCGTAAGCGCCTTTCTGGAAATTGCCGCTGATTTCCAACTCCGTCAGATTGGAGTGGGTCAGGTCGGCCGAGCCGCCAATGAGTTCTGGCAATACTGGAGCCAGCGCGTTGAGGCAGATTTCTGAGTGCTTGCGGCTGGCTAGCGCCTTATCTTCAGGTTTGTAGGTGGGCAGCACTTTGTCCCAACCCTCAGGCAGTTTGCCGCTCAGCAGGCGATCAAACTCCGCTGCTTCCTGAGGATACTTGGTCTTGTATTGTGCCCAGGTTTCCTGCCACTCGGCTTCGTAGCTAGCACCACGCTCGATGGCTTTGCGAGTGTGGGCCAGGGCTTCGTCAGGAACGACAAAAGGATCGTAGGTCCAGCCCAGGTTTTCGCGAGTCAGCTTGATTTCGGCTTCGCCCAGTGCCGCGCCGTGAACGCCAGCGGTGTTGGCCTTGTTGGGAGAGCCATAGCCGATGGTAGTGGTGACTTTGATCAGCGTCGGCTTGTCGGTGACGGATTTGGCTTCGGCGATCGCCCTAGCAATTCCCTCCAAATCCGTGTTGCCGTCCTGCACATGCAGCACATGCCAGCCGTAGGCTTCAAAGCGCTTAGACACGTCTTCCGTGAAAGCAATGTCCGTGGAGCCGTCAATCGAAATGTGGTTGTCGTCGTAGAGCGCAATCAGCTTGCCCAGCCCCAAGTGACCCGCCAGTGAGCAGGCTTCGCCGGAAATCCCTTCCATGTTGCAGCCGTCGCCCAGAATGACGTAGGTGTAGTGATCTACCAGGGTCAGGTCGGGCTTATTGAACTTGGCAGCAAGGTGCGCTTCGGCGATCGCCAGACCAACCGCATTGGCAATGCCCTGACCGAGCGGCCCGGTCGTGACCTCAATACCAGGAGTCTCAAAGTTTTCGGGGTGACCAGGCGTTTTTGAACCCCACTGACGGAAGTTCTTGATTTCGTCCAGCGTGACGCTATCGTAGCCCGCCAGGTACATCAGGGCGTACTGCAACATACAGCCGTGCCCAGCCGACAGCACAAAGCGATCGCGGTTAAACCACTTGGGGTTTTTGGGATTAAACCGCATGAACTGATCCCACAGCACAAACGCCATCGGCGCAGCACCCATCGGCAAGCCGGGGTGTCCAGACTTTGCCTTTTCAACAGCATCGATCGCCAAAAACCGGATGGAATTAATACAGAGTTGTTCGAGGGTTAAGGTCGCAACAGCCATTGTCTTCTTTCTACTCAACGACGGGTGACAGGCGCTCACAAACACGCCAAAACAGGCAAGCGGGGCGGATAGGCAAACGGAAGAATCCTGAATCACCAAAGGCATCCTTCCCATCATCCCACTACAGGGGATCACAGGTGAAAGATTTCCTGGGCGATCGCACTAGGCAAATATACTCAATAAAATTAGCTTAACGGTTTATGGAAAACTGGACAAGGGTTAATCACAGCTTTCTGTAAAGCCGAATACTGTATAGGCTACAGGCAACTTGATAGGCAACTGAGCAGCTTAGAGGTTAGCTTCGCTACTTTGGTTAGCCTCGCTACTTTGGGGCACTGCTTCAGAGTCTTGACCTTCAGAGTTTTGACTGACCGGCTTTCCATCGGATGCAGGGAAAATCGCAAGAACCCCAGACTTTAACCCTGATATTTGCGGAAAGCCAGCGTCACGTTGTGGCCGCCAAAGCCAAAAGAGTTGGACAGCGCTGCATCGACCGTCTGGCTGCGGCTCTCGTTTGCCACGTAGTCCAAGTCGCAGGCAGGGTCTGGGTTTTCTAGATTAATCGTGGGAGGTACACGATCGTTAGCCACAGCCATCACGGTTGCCACCGCCTCAATGCCGCCCGATCCGCCCAGCAGGTGGCCTGTCATGGACTTAGTAGAACTGACAGCGAGCTTGTACGCTTGATCGCCCAAGGCAGTTTTAATGGCCGCCGTCTCCGTAGAGTCATTAGCGGGCGTGCTGGTGCCGTGGGCATTGATATAGTGAATCTCTTCAGGACGCAAGCCCGCGTCTTTCATTGCAAGCTGCATCGCACGGGCAGCCCCTGCGCCACCGGGAACAGGCGAGGTAATGTGATAGGCATCGCAGGTCATACCATAGCCGACAATCTCGGCATAGATCCGCGCCCCCCGGCTGAGGGCATGTTCCAGTTCTTCCAGAATGAGAATGCCAGCGCCCTCGCCCATCACAAATCCATCGCGATCCTTGTCGAACGGGCGGCAGGCGTGTAGCGGATCATCATTGCGGGTGGATAGGGCTTTGGCCGAAGCAAAGCCCGCTACAGACAAAGGCGTGACGGCCGCCTCTGTGCCGCCGCAAATCATTGCCTGAGCAAATCCCCGCTGCAAAATGCGAAACGCATCGCCAATGGCATTTGACCCAGCCGCACAGGCCGTCACTGTGCAGTTGTTGGGCCCCTTTGCCCCCACTTGAATCGCCGTTAGCCCGGCCGCCATGTTGGCAATCATCATCGGCACAGTAAACGGGCTACAGCGATCGGGGCCGCGCGTTAGAAACACTTCCTGCTGGTCTTCCATGACCTTAAGACCGCCAATGCCTGTGCCGATTAGCGTGCCGACCTGTTCAGCATTCAGATCGTTAATGACAAAATTGGCATCGGCGAGGGCTTGCTTGCTGGCAGACACCGCAAATTGGGCAAAGCGATCCATGCGCTTCGCTTCTTTGCGATCCATATAGAGCTGTGGGTCAAAGTTTTTGACCTCGCCCGCAATGCGGCAGTCGTGGCGAGACGCATCGAACAGCGTAATCGGGCCAATGCCGTTACGACCGCTCATCAAACCGTCCCAGTATTCCGCCAAGGTGTTGCCAATGGGCGTAATAGCACCCAGACCCGTAACCACGACGCGCTTTAATCCAGAATCCAAAGTTGTCATGACAGCAAATTCGTGGGCTTTTGCCCAAACCACAGAATAGCCGAGGCCTATAGATAGCCAGGGCAGAGAACAGCAGGAGGTTGGAGAAGGCGTGGAAACTTGCGTCCAGTCCTACGCAGCGACCTTTTGCTTGATGTAGTCCACAGCAGCTTGAACCGTAGCGATGCCTTCGGCGGCTTCGTCAGGAATTTCGATATCGAATTCTTCTTCTAGCGCCATCACCAGTTCAACCGTGTCTAGAGAGTCTGCGCCCAGGTCGTTGGCAAAGTTAGACTCAGGGTTGACTTCACTCTCTTCGACGCTCAGTTGCTCGGATACGATCTTTTTGACCTTTGTGAGAATCTCGTCGCTCATAGCTTTTATGTTCCTACCCAACGCGGATGCAAGTTGAGAAATTCAAAGAAATTCAATCTGTTGTGCAAGTCTAGCCGAATCCAAACTTGAAACTCGACAGAATTGGACACTGCCTGTCTCTGTCCGCAAGGCTTGCGATGTGCCGGGAACCGACGATGCGCTTGACCTAGTGGGAAATTAGGCATTCCTTCATATTATCTGAAAGCGTGACGAGCTAAAACGGAGGGCAGAAAAACTAGAAAACTGGGGATTAGGGGTGATTGCTCCACAACGCTAGCGCTGGGGAATTGGGTAAAGACATAAAAAGGGCATAAAAAAGGGGCGATCGCCCCTCCATTCACAAAGCTCGTTTTTCTCAGAATTTCGGTCGAAATTAGACCAGGAGAAACCCTAGACCGACGTAGACGATAGCGCGGCTTCTGTCGCAGAGGTAGCGCTCCGAACTGCCTCGATCGCCCGCAGCGTTGCCTCCGGCGTAGCAGGTGCAGCCAGTTCTACCACGGCGGCATTGCCAAAGGCGGCCACGGCTGCTCGAATTGCCTCGCGGACGGACATCGCCAGCATAAACGGCGGCTCACCCACCGCTTTGCTGCCGTAGATCGTGCCGTCCTGGCTGCCTCGCTCGATCAGATGCACCTGGAAATGTTCTGGGATTTCGCTGATGGTGGGAATTTTATAAGTGCTGGGGGCAAAGGTGCGGAGGCGGCCCTGCTCATCCCAGACCAGTTCTTCCATCGTCAGCCAGCCCATGCCCTGCACAAAGCCGCCCTCGATCTGCCCTTGATCCACCAGCGGATTTAGCGACTCGCCCACGTCATGCACAATATCCACCTGGCGTAATTTGAACGTGCCCGTGAAGCCGTCTACTTCCACCTCGCTCACCGCTGCGCCATAGGCAAAGTAATAGAAGGGGCGACCCGTCGCGGTCACCGGGTCCCAGTGGATCATCGGCGTGCGGTAGTAACCCGTGGCAGAGAGACTGATGCGATCGCCATAGGCCTGCTGCACTACCGCATCAAAAGACACCCGCGCCGTCGGGTAGGTGCGGCAATAGACCTCGTTATTTTCAAACACCATCTCCTCGGCTGCGTCAAAATCCAGCAGCTTGGCCGCCACCGGAGCCAGCCGCGACTTCAGGATTTCGCAGGCGTTTTTCACCGCTTGCCCGTTCAGGTCGGCTCCGCTAGAGGCGGCCGTAGCCGAGGTGTTGGGCACTTTGTCAGTGCTGGTGGGCATCATGCGGATGCGGTCGAGCGTCACCCCCAGTGCCCGCGTCGCCACCTGCTGCATCTTGGTGTGTAGGCCCTGTCCCATCTCCGTGCCGCCGTGGTTCAGTTGGATGCTGCCGTCAGTGTAGATATGCACCAGCGCCCCCGCCTGGTTATATTGCACCTTATTGAAGGAAATGCCAAACTTTACCGGGGTAATCGCCAGCCCCCGCTTTTTGTAGCGGTTTTGCTGATTAAACGCTGTAACAGCGGCGGCCCGTTCGGCAAAGTGGGCCCGCTCCTTCGCTTCATGCCAGACACGGGCGATGCGGTTATCGACAATCACCTGGCCGTAGTGGGTAGTGGTGCTGTCGCCTTCGCCGTGATAGAAATTTCGCTCGCGCACCACATCCGGCGGCAGGCTCAAATGCCGCGCCACCCGATCCACCACGTCTTCAATCACCAGCATTCCCTGGGGTCCGCCAAAGCCGCGATAGGCAGTATTAGACACGCGATGAGTCTTCACGATCAGCCCGCGCACGAGCATATTGGGGATGTAGTAAGCGTTATCGACGTGCAGCATGGCCCGCATCAGCACGGGGGGCGACAGGTCCAGGCTCCAGCCGCCCTCGGCATAGAGCGCCACATCTAGCGCCAGGATCTTGCCGTCGGGATCAAAACCGACCTTGTATTGCCCCAAAAAACCGTGGCGCTTGCCCGTCAGGATCATGTCATGGTGGCGCTCTAGCTTCACGCGCACCGGGCGACCCGTCTTGTGCGCCGCGACGGCCGCTGCGGCCGCCATCGGGTTTGCCTGGGACTCCTTGCCGCCAAAGCCGCCGCCCATCCGCAGACAGGTACAGACGACGCGATTCACAGGAATCCCCAACACCCGCGCCACAATGGTTTGGGTTTCGCTGGGGTGCTGGGTGGACGAGTAAACTTGGTAGTTACCTTCAGGATCAGGCACGACCCAGCTTGTGTGGGTTTCTAGGTAGAAGTGATCCTGCCCGTTCATCTCCAGTTCGCCTTCGAGGGTGTGGGCGGCTGCGGTCATGGCCTGATCCACTTCGCCCCGGCGGATGAACTGCGGATCGTTGTGGTAGCTATGGGCGGCGATCGCCCCTTTGATCGTTAGCACCGCCTCCAGAGGTTCGTATTCCGCCGTGACCCTGGCCGCTCCCCGCCGCGCTGCGTCTTCCGTCTCGCCCACTACCCAGGCGATCGCCTGCCCCCAGTAGCTCACTTCATCGGTGGGAAACAGCGGCTCATCTTGACGAATCACGCCCGTATCGTTGGTTCCGGGCACATCCGCCGCCGTCAGCACTGTCACCACGCCCTCCACCTCCAGCGCCGGAGCCGTGTCGATGCTAAGAATCCTGGCATGGGCGTGGGGCGATAGAACCGGATAAATCGACAGCATCCCACTCGGCATCCGCTGGTCATCGGTATACACCGCCTTGCCGCTAACGTGACCTTCGGCGCTCTCATGGCTCTTGCGTTGACCGACCATGCTCATACTTCCACCCCCGCCGCTGCTGCAAACTCCACAAAGAACTTTTCAAACAAATTGGCCACCAGCATCTTGCGATAGTCGGCGCTGCCCCGCAAATCTGTCAACGGGGTAAAAGCGCTGTAGAGCATAGGTTTGACTTGTTGCACCGTGTCCAGGCTCCAGGGTTTGCCCACCAGAAACTCTTCCACCGCCGTCGCCCGAATTGGGGTTGCCGCCACGCCGCCATAGCCCAGCCGCGCATGAACCACTCGCTTCTCACTGTCCAAATCCACCACGTAGGCCGCCGCCACAATGCTGATGTCGTCCGTACCGCGCTTACCGATTTTGTAAGATTGGCTGAGGCGCTGCGCTGCGCCCGGTGTGATGCCCTTAGGAATCCACACCGACTGAATCACTTCACCGGGTTGCAAGTTGGTCTGGCGATAGCCCTGGAAAAATCGCGACAGGGACATGACCCGCTCCCCCTCCAGACTCGCCAGCTTCAGCTCCGCATCCAGCGCCAGCAGCACGGGTGGCAAATCGCCAATGGGTGAGGCCGTACCAATATTTCCCCCCAGTGTGGCGCGGTTCCGCACCTGCCGTGCCGCAAACCAGTGAATCATCTCGTCTATGCAGGGAAACACGCCGTGAAGCTGCGTCTCGATGTGGCTTAGGGGAATCGCCGCGCCAATTTCTACAAACTCGTCGGTTTGCACCAGTGTCTTCAGTTCCGCCACCGCTTCTAGGGAAATCAGCACCGGAAACTCGCGCCGCTGAAGCTCTAGCCCTATGTCGGTCGCGCCCGCCACCAGCGTCGCATCGGGATGGTCGCGCAGCAGTTCCAGCACTTCTAGAAGCCTCGTCGGGCGATAGAATTGCCCGTGTCCCGTGAAGCAGTAGGGCATCAGATCGGCATCTGCCTCGGCCAGATGCTCGCTGAAATGGTCGCAGGGCGTTTCGGCCGCCGCAGCCTGGGCCGCCCGGCGAATCGGCAGATAGCCCGTACAGCGACAGAGATTGCCTTCCACGGCCACATCGTCCAGCTTGCCGTCGTAGTAGGCGGCGAACATGCTCATGATGAACCCCGGTGTGCAGTAGCCGCACTGGGAGCCACCCAGCTTCACCATTGCGTCTTGAACAGGATGCAGCTTGCCGTTGGCCACGCCTTCTACCGTGATCACTTCGCGCCCCACCACCGAACCCAGCGGAATCAGGCAGCTATTTACCGCCTGGTAATGGGGCTTGCCATCTGCGCCCACGCCGACCACGGCCACGGTGCAGGCTCCGCAGTCCCCATCGCCGCAGCCCTCCTTGGTGCCCACACGCCCAATGAGTCGGAGAAAATCCAGCAGCGTGGTGGTGAGGGGAACGTCTTGGATACGAACGCGATCGCCATTGATAGTAATCGCCAGTTGGGTTTCGAGTTGCTGTGTCACAGGAGCGTCAGGAGTAGAGTCTGAGGGATGGCGTTTGATGGATATCTGGATGGATATCTCTAGATGGATATCTAACGGTTATTGAATAAGTAGATGAATCCGGATCTCGCTTAGGGACAAAAGATTAGGGTGATTCTATGACGGGAACTTGGGCGATCGCCCAAAGCTTCCAAAATTTTGCAGAATGCGTCTTTTCTAAAGATCTGCTTAAAAGGAGCGGCTCAAAAAGCTACCTGGCACTCTCGTCAAGGCTTTGCGCCGACTCACGTAGAATCGTCTAGCCTAGAACTAACGCAAATCCAGCAGCGGGATTGTGCAACCCGATACATCCCCCGGTTCTACCGCTTGTTCCACCGTCCTTTCCCGCCACGACATTGTTTACAACGTTCACACCATTGTTTTAGGACTTATGTAGTTAGACAATTCCTCACAGGCGCAGCCCGCGAGAAATTGTCCAAAATCTAGGAAGCTTATCGCAAGTGCGTAAGCTGGTTACCTGACAAATCTTTTCCCCTCATCCCTAAATCCCTTCTCCCACAAGGGGCGAAGGGACTTGAACTGCCAAACCTGGGTCAAAAGCCCCTCGCCCGCTCTGGGAGAGGGGTTGGAGTGAGGGTGCTTCGAGTTTTGTCAGTCAATCAGGTGCGTAAGTCCTGTGTTTATGGCGCTTATGGCAAAGGATTCGGCCCTCTCCCTCTAGGAGTTGGGTTTTCCTCTATCGGCAGATAGAGTATCCGCGATCCCACAAAGCAGTATGCTTTCCTTTGCTGGAAACTAGACCTGGAAACTAGAAGCAGTCGAAACTGGAACTGATCATTTCAGTGGATTGATCAATCGACTGAATCAATCGTTAAGATTCAGACCCTCAAAACGACTGATTTTCTACCCCCAATTCCCTGCGCTCTATCCCTCAATCCCAAACTCATGTTTAATCTGCAAACCGAGCAGCCCGTCCATGCCAGCTTGGTTGTTGAACATACTGTGCCACGCGGCAAAGGCATTGCTTTTCGCCGATGGCACGCCAAACTCACCCGCACGGCCTGGCGTTGCAAGGGCTATATCCGCACCGACCTGCTGCCGCCTGTCAAAGGCAAAAGCCAGCTCAAGTGGTATTCCATCGTTCACTTTGACTCGCCAGAGAATCTCAACGCCTGGCTGAAGTCGGAAGACCGGGAAGCCGTGATCAATGCCGAAGATCATCCCGTCGAGTCCTACCAGTTCAAGTCCTTCACCACCGGGCTAGAGGGCTGGTTTTCGCCCAAAATCGGCGGTGAGCAACTGGGGTTGGGGCCGCCCGCCTGGAAGCAAAACCTAGCAGTCGTGCTGGGGCTATACCCGACGCTCATGATTCAGTCGGTGCTGCTGGGCGCACTGGGCATTATGAAAAACCTGCCCCACCCCAGCGCCATGCTGCTCGACAATTTCATTTCCTGTTCTATCCTGACTTGGCTGGTGATGCCGTGGGTTACACGTACGCTGTCCTTTTGGCTGCAACCCGCTGCCCAGCCGCTACCCCAAAAACTCAACGCGCTGGGAACGATTGCGGTGATCGGGGTGCTAGGTGGGCTGCTGATGCTGTTTAGCGAGTTGCGGATATGACCCACAAACGCTTCATCATCGAAATGGGCATGGGCATTGACCAGCATGGCCAAGACCCGACGGTTGCCGCAGCGCGGGCCGTGCGAAATGCGATCGCCCACAATGCCCTTCCCGGCATCTGGGAAGTCGCTGGCCTCAACCACCCCGATGAAATGCTCGTCGAAGTGCAAGTCGGCGTGCCCTATCCAGAGCTAGTGCGGCAGGCAGAAGTGCTGGCAGTGCTTCCCTTTGGGCAAAAACGCCTGATCGTGGAATCTGGCGGCATGGTGGTTCAGGGACGAGCCATCCCGGAACTAGATGACAAAAACGACGAAATGCTAATTGCCGTGGCCGCCGTCACCGTTTGGGTATAGCTCCTGAAGACCCAGCCGAAGAAATCCAAAGTCGGGCTGACACGCTTTATCTCATCCCCAAACCTTAAAGCGTCGTCGCCTCAAATGTATTGCACTGATTCACGTCGCCTGTCTTGATTCCCTGGGTAAACCAGCGGACGCGCTGTGCTGAGGTGCCGTGGGTGAAGGAATCGGGAACAGCATAGCCCTGGGCTTGCTTCTGGAGGCGATCGTCACCAATGGCAGCAGCAGCATTGAGCGCTTCTTCCACATCGCCCTTCTCCAAGATCTGCTGAGCTTGGTGGGTGCGATTTGCCCATACGCCTGCGAAACAATCCGCCTGAAGCTCCAGCCGAACCGAAAGCTGATTGGCCTGGGTTTTGCTGACGCGACGCTGCATCGACTGCACCTGGTCGGAAATCCCCAGCAGGTTTTGCACATGGTGCCCGACCTCATGGGCAATCACATAGGCGTAGGCAAAGTCGCCCCCTGCCCCCAGCCGACGCTGCATGTCGTTATAAAAGCTCATGTCCAAGTAGACTTTTTGATCCAGCGGGCAGTAGAAGGGGCCCATAGAGGCTTGTGCCGTGCCGCAGCCCGAATTTACAACACCCGAAAACAGCACCAGCTTTGGCTCAACGTACTTTGAGCCTTTTTCGCGGAAGATCTGCGACCAGGTATCTTCGGTATAGCCCAAAACCGTCGAAACGAAGGCAGCCGCCTGGTCGTCTTGGGGAGGGGCCGGAGCGACTTGGGCGGGGCCGTCGTATACGGGAGACTGGTTCAGCACCATTGACGGGTCGCCCCCCAGCAGCGCCACCAGCAGCGCCAACAGCAAAGCCCCCAGCCCGCCGCCAACCACGCCGCGAGAGGGTCTCATTCCACGCCGATCTTCTATATTGGTGCTTCGCCGACCAAACTCCCAGCGCATAGTGGGCCTCCTGCTCTCCAGTTTGTCTTGGAAATATTAATGCCTTATGTAATGAGGACTTACGCACTTGCGGTTAAATTTTCTAAGTTTTGCACGATTTCTCCCAGGTTGCGCCCGCGAGAAATCGTCCAACTGCGTAAGTCCTAGTAGTTTTACTTAGAGTAGCATCCAGGGCTAGGATTTTCCGGTTTGCCACGGTACAAGAGTTGCGAAATCTTTTCCGAGAGGTTTTGCTGCTTTATCCACGCTTTTGCTGATTTATTCGGCTTTAAGCATTTTTATGCGCTCTTAATGATCGGCAGGGCGATCGCCCCCAGCATCAACCAGCCCCGGCCCAAAGATCGGCGCGGGGTCCAGTCCGGTAATGTGGTGAAACTGCTGGGGCGTGAGGGTGTTAAGTAGTGGCTCTGTCTCGCGTTGGGCTTCCCACTGGCGGAGGCGATCGCGCACTTGGCTGATAAATGGCAGTCCTTTGGGTAGGGGCACAGCGGCCCAGCAATCCACCAGCGTTTCCACTAGCGCCAGTTCGATCAGCGGCGGCGGATAGCGGCGAAACAAAGCGTCCAGGCAAGTATAAACGTCTTGAGTCTCTTCGCTATCGAGCGCGTAGAGCTTGATGATGTGTTTCACACGCTGCTGGTTGACCTGTTCCAGAAGTTGTTCCAAAGGTTGCATGGGAGATGGATTCAATGGACGAGGGTAGCAAATCAGCACGAAGGGGCAAGGAACCGGGGCACGACATTTTCAGCAAGGTTCAGATTCAGAGAGATTCAGATTCAGAGAGATTCAGATTCAGAGAGATTCAGAGAGGCTTCGATGCAGCCCCCAACCTGGAAGTAGGCAGATCTGGAGAGTTGTAGCGCGTTTTGGGGCAGTTGGCACAGGTTCTTGGCAACTTCTTTTTAGATGTTCATGAAATAAAACAGTTGGCGCAGCGAGCGGACGGAAGTTGTCGTAGAATTGGGGCGTTTGACGCATTCTCCACGGTCTCTTTCACGGGTTTTGTTATGCCACATTCTGCACTGCGATCGCCCCTTGCTCGTGTGTCTGCCCTGGTGCTGACGACGGCGGGATTACTTGTCCTGGGGTTGCCCACATCATCCGCGCTGGCCAGCTATCGCTATCGTCGCGTCAGAACGTCCGACTATGAAGAATGTACTGCGGATTTGATCGGTCGAGGGGCAGCGGAGGCAGTTGCAGCGACGGCCTGCGCCAGCGCGTTTCACCCGCGAGAAGTGTCGCGCTGCGTGGCAGGCATTGGCGGTGGCGAGACACTGGTGGTCAGCGATGTGCTAGAGGCTTGCCGCAGCGTGCGTCGTCCCGAAGACCTAGCGCAATGTTTCAACCAAATCGTGGGAGATGATGAGACGGCCAACCTGTCGAGCGTGCTGAGCCACTGTCGCCGCAGCCTGCTGCCCAACGAGTTTGCCAACTGCGTAGTGGGCATCAAAAACGGCAGCACCCTGACCACCGACCGGGCCCTGGCCACCTGCATCGACGCAGTAGACACGCCGGGGCGTGTGGTGCAGTGAGCCATCGGATGGAGGGCGGATAGATGGCTACTGGCCCACCGCCGGATGAGGCGGACGGGGAGGTTTTGCACTGCGATTCCCCAGCGGCAGACCGTTTAGCCGCAGACCCAACTAGCGGGGCGATCGCCCCTCCACACATCACGTCTGAACCCGCCTTTCACCATATTCCCGTGCTGGGCGCGGAGGTGCTGGCGGGGTTGGCGGTCAAACCTGGCGGACGCTATCTGGACGCAACGGCTGGCGGCGGCGGCCACAGTCGGCTGATCCTTGAAGCAGCGCCCGATACGCAGCTTGTGGCCCTGGATCAAGACGAGCAGGCGATCGCCGCGATTCGGGCTAACCTGGCAGAATTTGGCGATCGCGTCTCGGTTTGCCACACCAACTTTTCGGCTTACGATCCGGGCGCAATCAGATTCGACGGCATCCTGGCGGATCTGGGCGTGAGTTCGGTACAGTTCGACCAGGGCGATCGTGGCTTTAGCTTTCGCCATGCGGCCCCGCTAGACATGCGGATGAACCGCCATCAGCCCCTCACCGCCGCCGACATCATTAACACCTGGGATGAAGTTGAGCTAGCCAACCTGTTTTACCGCTACGGCGAGGAGCGGCTGTCGCGCCGGATTGCCCGCCGCATTGTGGAACAGCGCCCTTTTGAGACGACGACAGAACTGGCAGAGGCGATCGCCCGCAGCGTTCCCCCCGCCTATCGACACGGGCGCATTCACCCTGCCACTCGCGTCTTCCAGTCCCTCCGCATCGCCGTCAACGACGAACTCAACGTTTTAGAAACATTTCTCAACAGGTCGCCCGCCTGGCTGATGCCGACTGGAAGATTAGTCATCATCAGTTTCCACAGTCTGGAAGATCGGCTAGTCAAACACACTTTTAGAGTCGCCCCCGCCCTGCGCGTCATCACCAAAAAGCCAGTCCAGCCGACCGATGCAGAGCTATCCGCCAATCCCCGCGCCCGCTCAGCCAAGCTGCGGGTGGCAGAGCGAATAGCGGAAACAGCGCCAGAATTGCCGCCAAAACTCAACCGCTAATAACACCCAGAAAGCAGCTTTTAGAGGACGCAAGCTCCACAACCTCGAATTTAAGTGGCACAATAGCTAACTGGCCAGCCTAATTGCAGGCAAGGCTACTCGGTTTGGTATTTCGAGATACCGACCCAACTCGGAAAATGCCACTATACCTGAACCGTCGTAAAAACGGTTTATCCCTCAAGCTCAAAAACGGTTGTATAGCAGGCATTACGCGAGCAGTGAAAAGATTACGAGTTTTAGACTGCAACTTTTAGACTGCAACGTTTGCACGGGTTGGTTTTAGTTCTTCTAGAGACTTTGATTATGAAGCGACTCAAGTTTTTGTTCACGGCCTTTTTGACGGCCCTGTTGACGATTACACTCGTGACTGCCTGTAACTCCAGCGCCCCCACAGCGGGCGGCGACGCTGGTAGAACATTGACCATGGCTACCTCTGCCGACTATCCCCCCTATGAGTTTATCGACACGTCGAGCGGCAGCCAGGAAATCGTTGGCTTTGATGTCGATATCGCCAAATACATCACCAGCAAGCTAGGTTATGGCCTCAAAATTGACAACATTGACTTCAATGCGCTGATTCCAACTCTGCAATCTAAGCGGGCTGATTTTGTGATGGCGGGTATGACCCCGACGGAAGAGCGGAAGCAAAACGTCGATTTTTCCCAGATTTATTACGAAGCCAAGAATGCGATCGTGTCGAAATCTGGCTCAGGTCTGACGAGTGCTGCAAGTCTGAGCGGCAAGACCTTAGGCGTGCAGTTGGGTTCGATTCAAGAGCAAGCTGCCAAGGAGTTTCAGGGCGCAAACGTCAAGGCGTTGAACCGGATCAATGAGATGATTCAGGAGCTAAAGGCCGGACGGATTGATGCCATTTTGATGGAAGACACGGTTGCTAAGGGCTACATGGCCGCCAACCCCGACCTGGAAATGAATGTCCTCCCCAACGAAGGAGAAGCGGGTTCGGCGATCGCCTTCCCCAAAGGGTCTGAGCTGCTTGGCCAGTTTGACCCCGTCATTTCCGAGATGAAATCCAACGGCGAGTTGGAAAAGCTGATTGTGAAGTGGTTTGGGAGCGACACACCCGCTTCCTAATCGCCCTGGGTAATACTCCGTTAAGGCATACCCCACGCTGAATTCCATCTTGGGTGTTCGCAGATGGGCTGGAATTCAAAAAGCCAGAGAGACTCGATTCTCTCTGGCTTTTTTGGTGTAGATAAAGTCGAATAGCGAATAGCTTGCAACGCTCACGCCTTCTCTAATCTGAGAAGAAGAGTGGAGGAATTGGCTTGGAGGTTCTATCCTACGCTGGAAAGAGCTTGAAGCCTTCGGCGCACCCCAAAAGGCAAAGGGCAGATTGCAAGTTGCACATCGCATTTAGTGTCCAAAAAAGGGCGCTCCAATGGAACACCCTTGTACCTATCAACCTGCGATGAACGCAGCCTTTAGAAGGTCATTTCGGCAGCCTGGACGCGCTCGACCTGCTTCTTCTTCAGCACTAGCAGGATTTGAGTCAGCGTAATGGCCGCTAGGAATGCAATCAGACCTTTAATGCGGTTCGGGCTTTGCAGCACGATTTCGGTGTCTTTCTGACCAAAACCGCCGACGTTGGGGTTGTTGGTCAGTGCAGCACCACTGGCGACTTCTTCGCCTTCAGAAACGATTAGCTCTGGGCCAGCAGGAACTTTGTCCACCACGGTCGTACCGTCTTCGGTGCGGATCTTGACCTCAGCGCTGCCGTCGTCTGCTTTGGCGATCGCCGTAATCACACCCGCTGCCGAGGCATTGTAAACGGCATTGTTACTCTTTTCACCCGTGGGGTAGACTTGTCCCCGACCCCGGTTTGCGCCCAGGTGAACCGAGTATTTGCCAAAGGCAACGCTCTTGTTCGTGGCGGGGTCAGGCGACAGCACCGGAAAAACGATTTCCTCATACTGGTCGCCCGGTAGCGGCCCCACCAGCACGATATTTTGTTTGTCATCGGCGTAGGGTTGGAACAGGTAGCTGGGACCGACCTCTTCCTTCATTTCTTCAGGAATACGGTCTTCCGGCGCAATGGTGAAGCCCTCCGGCAGTATTAGCACTGCCCCCACATTCAGCGGCCCCTTAGAGCCGTCCGCCTGTACCTGTTGCACCGAGTGGTCGTAGGGAATTTTCACCACGGCCTTAAACACAGAATCCGGCAGCACAGCCTGGGGCACCTCGATTTCGGCGGGTTTGGCGGCCAGGTGGCAGTTGGCACAGACGATGCGACCCGTGGCTTCGCGAGGATTGGCGTAGTTTTGCTGTGCCCAGAAGGGGTAGGCAGCAGCGGACTGAGGCAGCAGGGCATCGCTCGACACCAGCGCCGCTAGCGTCAGCACCGCCACCATCAGCCCCCGAACCAGAGCGGTTATACTCCGGCGACGAGAGGGAAATGAGCAAACCTTGAAGTTCATTTTTTAGAGTGCGTGTTCGGTTTAGAAAAAGGTTCGGCAGAAATGGGCGATCGCCCAACGTTAAACCCAAAAATGGGGCAGGTCAGAATCAGGCAGGGCAAATCCCTAAGTCCACCAAGGCGCATCGCCCGTGCGGAAGTCGGTTTCCGTCCAGGGGGTCATGGCAATCTTGCCGTCTTCGGTGATCTCGGTATGCACCAGCGCTAGCGACAGCGGAGCCGGCCCGCGCACCACCTTACCCGTCGCGTCATATTGAGAGCCGTGGCAGGGGCAAATAAATTTATTTTCGCTGGCATTCCAGGGAACAACGCAGCCCAGGTGGGTACAAACCGCGTTGATGCCATAGCTGGCGATCGCCCCAGCGTCTTCTACCACCAAATAGGTCGGGTCGCCCTTTAGCCCTTGCGCCAGCACGCGCTCGCCCACAGCATGGGTAGCCAAAAAGTCTTTCAACACCACATCGTTGCCCAGGGCATCTTTGGCCGTCACGCCGCCGCCTGCACTGCCACTGGAGGGGGGAATAAAGTACCGCACGACGGGATACAACATGCCCAGCACCGTGCCCGTGGCTGCCCCAAAAGTAAGAAGATTCATAAACTGCCGCCGGCCCAAATCGGGCACATCAGGCGTTCCAGAAGCTTGAGTCATGATTATGAACGGTGAGTTTAGAGAAGTAACGTTGGGTAAAACCCTGTCCGGTGCAAGGCCTCCATCCTTGGCAGCAATCCTTGTTCGGCAATGGTTTACAGTTTTCTATGAAGTATTCTATAGCGCTGACCGCACCAGAAACCGCAGATAGCCCCTCTGAACAGCGGTATCGTAACGAAACGTAAAACTTCAGATCTCCTAAAATAAATCGAGTAGCCCAACCTAATAGCCCAACCCGACAGCCCAGCCTAATAGCCCAACCTGAGCTGACCCCTGACTTCTTAAACCCTAATCCCTTAGCCCCTATGACTGGCGAGATGACTGGCGAGGAACTGCATCAGCTATTACTGACCAAATGGAGCCGCTCCTTCGACGTGCAGCTACGGAAGGTGCAGGGAAAGGTGTTGTTTCAGGTGATGTGGAAATATTTGGAGCAGGTGTCGTTTCCCATGACGGAAGACGAATACCTGGAGCATCTCAACGATGTCGCCAGTTATCTCACCGCGCTGGGCAGCGCTGAGCGAGTCCAGCAGTTTATTGAGCAGACCACAGAGAAGCCGCGCCTGGGAAAGGCAGTCAGCTATCCCATCGACCTGGGCGATCGCGCTTCAGAGTGGATGGTCTGAGGGTCAAAAATTATCCCTGGAGCATGAACCCGGTTGCTATCGACCCAACAGCTTCACCATGCCCGTGCCGCCAAAGTAAAGCCCCAGCACTGCGCCCGCCAGCAAGCTCTGCGTCACCGGATCGGTAGAAGGCGTGAGGACTGCGCCCAGCACCGCGCCGCCTAGCACCACATACCGCCAGCCCGACAGCATTTGCCTGGAGGTGACGAGTCCCAAAAGCCCCAAGAGAACTTGAATGACTGGAATCTGAAATGCCAGCCCAGTGCTAAACAAGAGCAGCAGCACAAACTCAAAGTAGCGGTCGATGGACCAAAGCTGTTCCACAACGTCCGCGCCATAGCTAATAAAAAAGTTTAGGGCTGCGGGAATCAGCGCCACATAGGCAAACACCAGCCCGCCGACGAATAGAAAACTGGAGCCAAGAACGATGGGGCCAATGATACGTCGCTCTTTGCGAGTCAGCCCCGGCAGCACGAATTGAATAATCTGGTACAGCACAAACGGGCTGGCAACCAGCAAGCCGCTGTAGCCTGCGACTTTCAGCGATACGAAGAAATATTCCCCTGGCGAAAGCTGAAGAAACTTCACCCCCTGCGCGGGCACTTCCAAAAGCTGCACGATGGGATTGACAAAGAAGAAGCAGATGATGACACCCACCACGATCGCAATGAGGGCGTAGAAAATCCGCATCCGCAGTTCTTCCAGATGGTCGAACAGGGACATTTCTACATCCAGATCGGCAACATCATCCGTCTGCACATCCACAGCGGGCGATCGCCCAGGGTTAGCGGCGGCGTTCAGTCCATTCTGGGTGGCTCCGTTCTGGGTGGCGAGGTCGGTTTCCGTCGGGGCAGTCATGGGCAAGCTTTGCGGCAACGGGATAGAGCAGTCGTGTAGTCAATACTAGCCTAGCGCCTGTTTAAGCTGCGTTGCGGAATTGTCTGTCGGGAAATTTCTCCGGAAAATTTCTCTGGGAAATTTCCCAGAAGGGTAGTCTGTAGACAAGAGTCGGGTCAGCGGGATCGGGCAAGTGCTTTAAGGAATATTCACCTTTAGGTAGCAGATCCGCCACAGACGATGCCTCAGCCAGGAAAATTGACCCGTGAGGTTCTCAAAAATCAACACTTTTGAGTCTCTTTTTATACCAAAAATATTCATCTGGTTGTAAACACGCACTCTGTGCTTGGCGGCGATCGCCCCCCTGCGGCAACACACCCCAGAATTCCACGCACATCCCAATTCACGCAAACTGGGCTGAACGCGCTCTCAAAAAAGCAAATCCGTTGATCTATGGAAAAAGGGCAAACTCGCTCTGCTGAAGCCTTGCGGAATGTGCGATCGCCCAGGGGCAAAAACATAGTTTCCGTAAAAAGCCTGGACGATGTGATGACTTATACCCAGGCTTGAGCCACACTGGATTTAGGTTCACTGACTGGTCATAACAACAGAACGGCAACGGGGCTGGCAAGCGCGAGGATAAGAATCGCCTGCTGGCCCCGTTCCGCTTCGAGTTTAGCCCGCGTTTCAGAACTCATAGGGGCGATCGCCCGCAAAACCCCGCCCCAAGTTATTCAGCGGCTTCGTCTGTGGTTGAGTCGTCCGATGCAGCAGGTTCGTCTAAGGCTTCTGGAGCTTCTGGGGCTTCTACGGCTTCTTCAGCCATCTCGACGCTGCTTTCTGCATCTGTCTCTGCATTTCTCTCCACATCTTTAGGGGCGATCGCACTGGCTGCCGACTGCTGAAGCTTTTGGGCACGAGCCTCGGCCATCACCGCCGCCATATTTTCCAGCATCTCACCGGGATAGTTTTCCAGCGGCTTGGTAGACAGCGAAATCCGCCGCTTGACTTCATCCACCTCATTTACGAGCGCCCGGACAGGCTGCCCTAGCTGAAACAGGTCGCCAAGGGACGAGATGTAGTTCTTGCTGATCTGGTTGATGTGGAGCAGCCCCGTTGCGCCGTCAAAATCCACAAACACGCCAAAGGGCTTGATGCCCGACACCTTACCGCTGATCAGTTGACCTTCCACGATTTGGCTAAAGCTGGCAGCCTGCGCGGCGAGCCGCTGCGACAGCACCAGTTTCTTGGTGGTGGGATTCACCTCGATAAAGGCCACCGTCATAGACTTGCCAATCAGAGACTCCAGGTTCTCTCGCTCGCTCAGGTGCGATCGCGGAATAAAGCCCCGCAGCCCCATTGCATCCACCGTCACGCCGCCTTTGTTAAACCCGTTCACCCGCACCTGGATCGTTTTGTTTTCCTCCTGCATTTCGGCGAACTGGCTCCAGATCTGGCGCAGTTCAAGCTGACGCAGCGATAGCGTCACCTGGCCATCAGCATCCTGCTCCCGCACAATGAGAAACTCGCGCTCCTCTTGCAGCGGCAGCACTTCCGACACATTGCTGATGCGCCGCAAAGACGCTTCCTCTAGCGGCAAAAACGCAGCGGACTTGCCGCCAATATCGACATAGGCTCCGTCCGATTCATAGCTGTAGGCCTTGCCCCGCACGATTTGTCCCTTCTGAAACGCATAGTCGTGCTGTTCTAGGGCTTTGGCAAAGTCATCACTGGAAAACGACAAACGACTGACCTCCTCAAGCAGGTATCTAGAGAACCCGCCGCTCTTGGGCTGCCCTGAGCGTAGATTGGCTCAGGTCTGGCGGATTTTGAAGTAGGCAATTGGCTTCAATTGAGCTTTTTTAATATAAGCGATTCTTTGGTTAATCAGCATCGTTAGCCAGGGGTGAAACGGTTGGGCGACGAGTTTGGGCTGCTACCGAGGCAGAACATTTCCAGAAATAGGCGGGAAATGCACCAGTGCGCTTGTAGAGTCATTAATGGGGCAAGCTATTTGTAGGCTGATTG
>NZ_DVEA01000318.1:0-8360 GCF_015295965.1 Thermoleptolyngbya sp. M55_K2018_002 | reverse complement strand
CCTCTGCAATTGGGGGGCGAATCGCTTACCCAACCGGAAGCTGACAGAACCAGAGCGCTATCGCTTAGGCGTAAAGTACCGTAAGACTCTAGTCAATCGCATCAATCGCATTCAGAACCATATTCGCACTTTATTTGACCATCAGGGCATAAGCATTCCCAGTGGACATAAAGCTGATTCTTCAATTGATAGAAATTCCAGAGTTTTATGGTCATCAATTACTAGATGAGTTGTGCTGCTTGCAACTCAAATTGAGCCGCCGCTGTTCCATTGTTCATTGGAGCTATGATCTCCTGCCAGAGACACTCGTAGGAGCGTTATAGGATTGCATATAAAGTTTTATGTCTCAATTCAACACTTCTGGTGTAGCGGGTATTTAGAGAATTGATATTAGTCTTCTTCTTGAATCAGGGGCAGGGTTATTTGCAAGCGCGACAGGGGGCTATTTTCGGTGGGCGTATTCAGCAATTCCAGCCGTCCGCCCATTGCCTCCAGGATGGATTGAAATGCCAGCAGACTCGACCCTGGCGAAAACTGAGCCACGGGCACATAGCCACTGCTGCGGGTAATTTTGGGATTTTGCGACAGAGCAGCTAACTGGTCGAGGGGTTCCTGCCAGGCCTCGGCGGGGCGCGTGTCTTCCAGGATTAGCCGGGCTAGCTTGGTGGCTGCGTCAATTGCCGCCGTTAGGCGAATCGAGCCGTCGCGCATGGTGGCGATCGCCCCGCTCACCAAGCTCACCAACCCCTGCTGCAACCACTGCGGATCGGCTAGCACGTAATACGCTGGGCTGGGCGGGAGGATTTCTAGCTGCAAATTGCGGTTTCGGGCCAAAAGCTGGGTGCGATCGCCCACTGTCAGAAACGTTCCTGCAAGCTGTACAGGCTGTAGCTCCAGCTTGCGAAAGTCTTGCGAAATGCGCGAAATGGCGATCGCCTGATCCAGCAGCCCCAGCATCTTTTGGGCTGCGCTATTGGCCTGTCGCACAAACTCACGCTCCTCCTCTGGGCTATCGCATAGGTCGTTGAGAATCAACTGTTGTAGCCCGATTACGCCGTTAATGGGCGATCGCAATTCGTGAGACACCCGCGCCAGAAACCCGGCATGGAACCGCGCCTGTTCGGAAGCCAGCCAGTAGGCCAGTTCCAGTTGGCGGAGGGAGCCGGAGGTCGGCGACTTCATCCCGCTAGCCTGCTCCAGGCCATCGCTTCGCAACCCCTGTGCCCTCACCAACTCCCACGCCAGCTTGGCCGCACCCACCTCACCGGCCTGATTGCCCAGGGCAGCGGGCAACACGCGCAGTCCTTCGCGGGAACTGGGCAGCACGCGGGTTTGCAGTTCCTCCCACAGCGTCGGGTAGAAAAACTCGAAGCTGGCGCTGATGCCGCCGCTGAGAATCACCGCTTCTGGCGTGAGGACATACACCAGGCTGGCGATGCCCGCGCCGAGGTCGCGTCCGTATTCTTGCCAAAAGGCGATCGCCTCCCGATCTCCCGCCTTGGCTCTGCGGCCCAGTTCTCCTGGCTCTAGCCCCGTGCGCCGTCGAATCGCCTGCACCGAGCAATATTGCTCCAGGGAACCGCGATTGCCGCTGTTGCACTCTGGCCCCTGTGGGTTGAGCGTGATCAGCCCCAGTTCGCCGCCCGTGCCCTGTCGCCCCGAAAACAGCCTGCCATCCAGCACGATCGCCCCGCCCACGCCCGTCCCCAGCGTCAGCAAGATCACGTCGCGAAAGTTGCGCCCTGCCCCCAGCCAGCTTTCGCCCAACCCCGCACAGTTGGCACCGTCGGTTTGCCTGTCTTCGCCTCCAGCCAGTCCGCCAGGGGCACATCCTGCCAGCCGAGGTTAATCGCCACCCGCGCCACCCGACCCGCTGCGTCTGCTGGGCCTGGCGTGCCCACCCCAAGGGCGATCGCCTCGTTCGAGGGGTCAACCTGGGCGATCGCCGCCACCATCGCCTCGACCACCTGCTCTGGCTGAGGCGGTTGTGGCGTGGGCACGGTGACGGATGCAGCACACTTTCCCTGAGCGTCATACCGACCCAGCTTGATCGCCGTGCCGCCGAGGTCGATGCCGATTACATAGGGCATAGGGACTTTACTTCCAGTTTTCTCGCCGCAGCAGTGGGTTAATAAACTCATTCAGCCCCTCGCCGACCAGAGAGAGGCCCGTGACCAATAGCGTTAGGGCGAGGCCGGGAAAGAGGGCGGGCCACCAGATGCCCGTTGGCAGTGCATCCAGAGCTTGGCGGAGATCTGCGCCCCATTCAGGGGTTTGGTCGGGCAAGCCCAGTCCCAAAAAGCCGAGTCCTCCTAGCGTCAGCGCGGCATCGGCGGCGTTGAGTGTAAACAGCACGGGCACGCTCTGGATGACGTTGGCAAAGAGGTACTTGCTCAAAACGCGCCAGGTGGACGCACCCATCGACTGCGCCGCTTCTATGAATAGCTCGGTTTTGACGCTGACGGTGTGGTTTCGCACGACGCGGTAATACTGGGGCACATAGGCAATGCTGAGGGCGATCGCCGCATTTAGCACGCCCCGCCCCACCACAAACGCCAGCGTCACCGACAGCAGCAGCCCCGGCAGCGTGTAGATTGTGTCCATCAGAAACAGCAGCACTCGGTCTAGCCAGCCGCCCAAATAGCCGCTCAGCATTCCCAATGGCACGCCCACCAGCACGCTCAGCGCCGTCGCCAGCACCACTACTTTCAGCGCCGCCTGTGCGCCATAGAGGGTGCGAGCAAAAATGTCGTAGCCCTGTCGATCGGTGCCAAACCAGTGCGCCGCCGACGGTGGTTCATGAATTGGGTTCGCCAGCGCCTCCAGCGGGTCTTGCAGCCAGCCCCAGGTGTGAAACAGCGGAGCCAGCAGCGCCGCCAGCACAAACACTGCCACGATCGCCACGCCCACCCACATCATTTGCACCGACAAACTCGGCCGCTGTGTCGTGCGTAAAAATCGGAGCGATCGCAAATTGGTAAGCGCCATGCCAAATGGGATTCCAGGAGCAAAAAAGGGAAAAGAAAAAGGCAAAAGATTGTAGCCTATTGTCGCACGTCTGAGGAAGCGTGATAGCGAGTTGGGATACTAGCGATTTTGGATTGGCGATTTTGGATTGGCGATTTTGGCGTGCCAGTCAGGTCTCTTGGGGGCGTTCAGGCATTTTATTCAAAGCGCTGCTTAAAGCGCGATCTAAGCGCTACTTAATCAAAGACAGGACTTACGCCCTTGCTCTGACAAACCGGACAGTAGTAAATCCGTCGTCCGCCTAGCGTGTCCTTCTCGATGGGCGTTTGGCAAACCCAGCAGGGCTGTCCGTCGCGGTTGAACACATGAAAGCGATACTGGCCCCGGCTGAGGCCTTGCTGTTTGAGTTGGGCGACGCGGGCCAGGTCATTGGTGATGCCACCTGTGGTGTAGGACTGGCGGGCAAGGGCGATCGCCGCCTCGGCCAGTCCAGTTATTTGCTCTGGGGTGCAGTCCACCGGGCGCAGGCTAGGATGCACACCCGCCACAAACAGCACCTCGCTGCGGAGATAGTTGCCCAAACCACAGAGAAATTTCTGATCTAGCAGCAGCGACACCAGCCCGCGACGGTGAAAGCGGGGATCGAGCAATCGGGCAACGACTTGTTCAACGCTGACGGCGGAATCTAGCACGTCGGGCCCGACCTGGCTCCAGAAGGGATGCTGCATTAGCTCGTCTTCTCGCAGCACTTCGATATCCGAGGCGCTGTAGAGTAGGGCAGATTTTTGGCTATTGTGAATTGCAAGGCGGAGTTGACGCTTCGTTTGTGGGAAATCGTAGGCTTTGCGGACGTACCAGATGCCGTAAAGCTGATTGTGGCTGTAGATATTCAACTGGCAGGCAAAGCGAATCAGCATTCCCTTGCCGCGGGTTTGCACGTTTAGAATGCGATCGCCCCTCAGTTTGTCTTCGTAGGGCTTCAGATGCTCAAAGGCAAAGAAAATATCTTGGACAGGCTCGCGCGTAATGGCACGTTCAACTTCGTCCGCAGCACGGCGGATTTCGGGGCCTTCAGGCATATGAGGGGGTAGAAATTGGGGGTTAAGGAGTTAAGGCTGGAGGCGGAGCTATCGAATCACCCGATCATCCGAATCGCTGGAGTTCATCCAATTTGCGTTCTGTTTGCGTTCTGTTTGCGTACGATTTTCGTTCTGTTTGCGTAAAAGGCTGAGTGAAATCCGCCAAGTTGCCGATGAATTCAGGGAGCATATTGGAGGGATTTCGAGCTTTTAGGCGCTAATCATCAATGAAGTCAGATTCACAGGCTCACAGCCTACCATTTTGGGAAAATCAGCGCAATATTCCTCAACTCTTTTCTGTCTATAGACTCTATTAGTAGCCTGCCAGCTTACCGCGCCGCTTGGTTTCGCGCTCGGCCAGGTGAAACAGCATCAGCCCCAGCGCAAAGTAAATCGCACCATTCAGCAGCGCCAGCCCAAAGTTGTCGGCCTTGAGCGGCACGCCCCGCGCCATCACATCGCGCATCAGCCCCGCACCCGGAGCCATCGGCAGCAGCAGCCCCAGCAGCCGCATTGGCCCTGACCAAGTTTCCGACGGCACCGCCAGCAAAAACAGCAGCGCAAACTGAAAGATTCCCAAAAGCTGCTGCACCTGCTTGAGCAACAGCGACAGCGACCCCATCGCAAAGGCCAGCCCGTAGGCTCCTAGCAGCACCGTGGCAAAGGCAGGCAGCACCGCAGGCGGAAAGGACAGTCGCGTGCCTGTGAGCAGGGAAATTACGCCGAGAATGCAGGCAATCAGCGTCAGTTGAATCGTCAGGCTGGCCAGCGCCCGCGTTAGGAAAAGCCGGGGCGGGCTGTAGGGCGATAGAAATAGCTGCTCTAGCGTGCCCGTCTGTGCCTCGCGCTGCAAGTTGCCCGCCACGTCGCTCATGATGAACAGCGCTAGGGTCCACAGTACGTAGCCAATCACCACAGCATCAAGGCGATCGCCAAATTGCAAGTTTGGCCCGGCAATATACCGCGCACTCAGAAACAGCCCATAGAAGACGACGGTGGTAATCACGATTCCGGCGATCGCCTCGGTGGAGTATCGCAGCAGTTGAATCCAGCTTCGGCGCAGTTCCGCCAGGAAGAGTTCGAGCATTGGAAGCGTTGGAAGATTGGGATATCGAAGTATCGAGGGTGAAGGGGGATTGGCATCTCCCAGCATTGCCTGATTCCATCATCCCGCTATTTTCCCGATTCGCAACTCATTCCCCCAGCCCGCCCTCTTCCCTCTGCACCACTGGCATCACCAGGATCTTATCCACCCGATTGCCGTCCATATCCATCACCTCAAACCGCAGGTTGTGCCAGTTGAAATAATCGGCGGCGGCGGGAATCCGGCCAAGCTGCATGATTACAAAGCCTCCCAGCGTTTGATAGTTGCCTCGGTCTTCATCCGGCAGTTCGTCAAGGTCGAACAGTTCCTTGAGCCTGTCGATGGGCAACATGCCGTCTAGCAGCCAGGAGCCGTCCTCGCGCTGCACGATGGCGGCTTCAAACCCGTGGTCTGCCATCGGCACATCGCCAATGATGACTTCCATCACGTCATTCAGCGTGACAATGCCCTGCACCACGCCGTATTCGTCCACAATGATAGCCAGGTGGGTGCTGGACTGTTTGAACAACTCCAGCACCTTTAGCGCGGGGCTGGATTCGGGCACAAAGAGCGGTTGCCGCAGGTTGCCCGCCAGGTCAAAGGGCTGGTTGGACAGGCTGCGGGAGAGGAGATCGGTGACGTGAGCCACGCCCAGCACGTTGTCTAGCGTTTCCTGACAAACCAAATAGCGGCTATGTCCATTTTCAATGATTTTTTGGCGGTTAATGTGTTCGGGGTCATTGAGGTCTAGCCAGACAATTTCTAGGCGCGGAGTCATCAGGCCGCTAACGCGCTGGTCGCCCAGGTGAAACACTCGCTCCACCATGTCTTGCTCGGCTGCATCAAACATGCCGGCCTCTGCGCCCTGGCGCACCATCACCTTAATTTCTTCTTCCGTCACCAGGGGTTCATTAGAAGACTGATTCACACCCACTAGCTTCAGGATGCCTTCGGTGGAAGCGCTCAACAAATGCACCAGCGGATAGGCCAGAGACGAGAGACAGCGCATGGGGCGAGAGACTGCCCTAGCGATTTTTTCGGGGCTGCTGAGGGCGATGCGCTTGGGCACCAGTTCGCCAATAATCAGCGAGAGGTAGGTGATCGTTAGGACGACGACGCTGAGGGCGATCGCCCTGCTGTAGGGTTCAAGCGCGGCCACCTGGGCGAGCGCCCCTGCTAGCGTATTTGCAATCGTCGCCCCGCCAAACGCGCCCGCCAGAATGCCGATGAGCGTAATGCCAACCTGCACCGTTGAGAGAAACCGATTGGGAGAAGTCGCCAGTTCTATCGCTGCCTGGGCTTTTTTGTCGCCTCGTTCGGCCATCTCCTGAAGACGGATTTTGCGGGCAGACACAATAGCCATCTCCGACATCGCAAAGATGCCATTTGCCAAAATCAGCAGCAGCACGATTAAAACTTCAACAGCAACGGAAGGCATTGGTGGCAGTATCCGGCAGCGACCAGCGTCCGGCAAAAGGGGATAGACAGCGTTTTTGGAAGTTATGTTTGGAAGCTACGAAGACGCGATGTGCAACTTCCAAGCTGCCCTCCTCCCCCAACCCCTTTTCCCAAGCCAGGAGCAGGGGAGCAAGAGAGGCTTGAAGTCCTTCTCCTGCTCTGGGAGAGAGCTTGAAGCCTTCGGTATACCAGAAAAGGGGGAGGGGAATCAGCAACGTTGCACATTGCGTTTAGACATTGCGTTTAGAAGTCAAGGCAAGCTTGCAAGCGCTTGCAGGCTTAGTTTTGCCAGTCAGGTTTTGCCAGCCAGGTTTCGCCAGCCAGGTTTCGCCAGCCAAATTCGCAAGCGCATCTCGCAAACTTATAGATGAAGGTAGCACCTCGGCCAGGGTGAAATTGTAGGATCAGCAGATTTTCTCGCAAGCGGCCAGGGGCCGATGACGGATTTCATCTGACCTCTGGAACCGATTTCCTGAATCTTGGGCCCTGACCCATCTCTCCGGAAGCAGTTTCCCAAATCCTGAATCTCTGGCAGCGCTTTACAATGGTCAACAGTCTTTGCTCAATCCTTTGCTCAATCACCGCCTCCCGAAACCCCAACTGATATGGCGTTTTCGTCAATTTGTCGCGTCATGGGGCGATCGCCCCTCACAGCCGAACTGCTCACCAAGCTGAACCAGCAGCGCCGCCTCATTCTCAATGGCATCGCCCGCCTGCCCAAGGGACTGGTCGCCTCTACCTTGGCCCAGGTGGCCCAGCGCCCGCTGCTGGTGATTGCCGCCACGCTGGAGGAAGCCGGCCGCTGGACGGCCCAACTGGAGGCGATGGGCTGGAACACGGTGCATTTTTACCCCACGTCGGAAGCGTCGCCCTACGAACCCTTTGACCCCGAATCGGAAATGACCTGGGGGCAGTTGCAGGTGTTGGCAGATCTGGCGCGGGTCGAGTCGTTGCCCCAGCCGTCTCAGCTTGCGATTGTGTCCACCGAGCGATCGCTCCAGCCGCACCTGCCGCCCGTGGAGACGTTTCGCCAGTTTTGCATCACGCTGACCCAGGGCTTGGAAATTGACCTGAAATCCCTCAGCCGCCAACTGGCGCTGCTGGGCTACGAAAAAGTAGCGATGGTGGAAACCGAGGGGCAGTGGAGCCAGCGGGGGGACATTATCGACGTGTTTCCGGTGGCGGCGGAGTTGCCCGTGCGCCTGGAGCTATTTGGCGATGAGCTAGAGAAGATCCGCGAGTTTGACCCTGCCAGCCAGCGATCGCTCGACAATGTGCCCCAGTTGGTGCTGACGGCAACGGATTTTGCGCCGATGGTGTTGTTGGGATTGGGGGCCAGCGGTCAGGGCGATTTGGCAGAAAGTTTGGAGCTTCTCAAGCCGTACCTATCCCCGGAAGAGGCAGAGCGGCTGGCGGAAAGCAGGCGGCTGGAGGGGGCGCGGCGGTTTTTGGGGCTGGCGTTTGAGCGGCCCGCGTCGCTGCTGGATTATTTACCGGAGAATACCCTGGTCGCCATTGATGAGGTGGAGCAGTGTCAGGCGCATGGCGATCGCTGGTTTGACCATGCGGAAGACCACTGGCACGAGATATGCGGGGGGCAGGGGCCAGCGGGCGACGGCGTGGCCGCGCAATCTCCCTCGGCTCCAACCCTCCCTAAGACCCACCGACCGTTTACGGAGTCCCTTGCGGCGTGCGATCGCTTCCTCTGTCTACACCTTTCCGAACTGGCGGAGGAGGGCAGCGGGCTGAACCTGTCGAGCCGCCCAGTTCCC
>NZ_DVEA01000370.1:0-8512 GCF_015295965.1 Thermoleptolyngbya sp. M55_K2018_002 | reverse complement strand
GGGCGTAGCGCAGCTTGGTAGCGCACTACTTTGGGGTAGTAGGGGTCGTGGGTTCGAATCCCGCCGCTCCGATCAGATGAAACCTCGCAGCAATGCGGGGTTTTATTGTTTTAAATTTTCTTCTGTTTTAAATTTCTACCCTAAACCATTAACGTCCTTACTTGGGATAGAGCTTGGGATAAAGAGATAGAAGGCGACCCCATGCTGGCTTATCTGAAACGATGACGGGTCGCTAAATCGACAATAGACGGGCAATAGGCGAATGAGTTTGCTGCTCTTCAGATTTTCTCCGCCTGCGTTTTTGCCTGTCTTGTGTTCTGAAACACAGGCTGGTAAAGAAATACGACGATTTTGTAGCCAAAATAGCAGTTTAGGAAAGAATATGGGGGAGCTTGCGCTCTGGCGGTTTTTGTGGCGCATATTCTCAAGACCGAACCTGTTTCAGAGTTCGCAATCTCGGATCACTTATTTTTATCCTTGCCTGAGGTGCTGGTATGGGTCAGCTCACTGGGTTGCTACTGGGAACGGCGTTTGATGATGTGTTCGTGGCGGATGTAGCGCTGGAGGCGGTTGATCCAGGTGAAACCGAAACGACTGGAACCGCGATCGCCCGCGCTCGGATCGAAACCTTTGACGGCAATGATACGGTAACAGCACAAGCGATCGTCACAAACCCAGCGGGCAATCCTACCGCAGGTGGCGTGTTGAATAGCGGAATTTTACTCGGCGCAGGGGGCGATCGCCTGGAGGTGTCCGCTGCTGCCAATGGGATTTTTTCGGTCGCTTATGGGGTGCGCTTTAGCTCGCTGCACGGCGGCGAGGGCGACGACACCTTCGCCATTGCTGCCCGGAGTTTTATCACAGAGCGCATTCCTAATTCCAGCAGTACAGGAATTGCACTGTCGAACTCCACACTCGATGGCGGCAATGGCAACAACACGATTTCCATCAGCGCTCTGGCCGAAACGGGTGACCGATGGTTTTTCCACCCTGCCAGCGGCTACGGTCTGCTGAGTAGCTCCATCACCGTGGGCACAGGCGACGACCGAATCAACATTACAGCAACCGGACGCGGGTCGGGTTCCCAAACGACGGGTGCAGGCTATGGGGTGAAACAGGGGGCGATCGCCACTCATGGCGGCAACGATATCGTTACCATCACGGCAACGGGCGAAGGTACGGGGTTTGCGAATACGCTGACCTACGGGCTGGTCGAGAGCGCTGTGCAGATGGGCGACGGAAACGACACGCTCGATCTTGCGGCCAACAGCCTGTCTAGAGATTACTTTTCAGGAACGAGCAAAAGCTACGGTGTGGATCGCAGCCTTGTCGAAGGGGGCAATGGGGGCGATCGCCTTACCGTTTCTGCCTACGCAGTGGGCCAAGTGATTGGTCGCCAACCTGAAAGCTATGGCGTGAGCAGCAGCACGATTTCTGGCGGCGAGGACGATGATGAAATTATCCTCAATGCTACAACCCTTGCGAGTTCGCAGCGATTTGGTGTCGCGATTGGTACTAGCTATGGGGTTCAGCACAGCGACGTGCGCGGCGATCAAGGCAACGACACGATTCGCATCAACGTACACACCTCTGCATTTGCCTATGGAGGAGCGAAAGCTTTGGCCTATGGCATCGACCATTCATCAGTTGGAGGGGGTGATGGCGACGATTTGGTCGCAATTGTCAGCGGGACGAGCACAAATTCTTATCTGGGGCGAGGCACAAACGGAATCCAAGCTACTAGTTATGGCATTTCCCATAGTAGTCTTAGCGGGGGGAATGGTGACGATACATTGCAGATCGAGGCTAGGGCACAATCTATCGTTGACTTGCCTAGCGAGAGTCAGACGGCGATCGCCTACGGAGTCTATAGGGCAAATGTTTTAGGCGATCGCGGCAATGACACAATCATCATTTCTGCGGCAACAACCGCTTGGGAAGTGCCCGGTAGCCAAAGCGTTGCCTATGGTGTGCAGGACGGGCGCGTCGAGGGCGGCGATGGCGATGATGTCATCAGAATTTCTGGCGAGGTGTCTAGCATCTCAACCCCCGACAGTAGCGTCGGATTTTATAGTCATGCGGCTTATGGTGTGGTAAACAGCAGCGTCAACGGAGGCGATGGACATGACCTAATCACGATTTCAGGAATGACGTTTGCCATCCAGGATGCGCTGATTTTGGGCGGCAGCGGGGACGATACATTCCAGGTCGGCATCGGTCAGGGAACGCTGGATGGCGGCACAGGGAATGACCTAGTGATTCTGGATTTTCTCGATTTGCAGACCATGACGGTGACAGCTTTGGGGAATAGCGGTTTACGCATCGTTGGAACGCAGGACGGACAAGGTAAGAATGCCGCTTGGACGCAAACAATCTGGAATATGGAACGCTTCCAGATTGGCGGCGAGATGTTTCACACGGCAGGCGATGTGATCCACTTTTTGCAGCTTGGGTAAGCTTCCTCAAACCCGTGCCACCGGAGCCGCTACCACACCAGCCTGTTCCAAAACCGCGCCTGCTCGTAGCACCAGTGATTCATTGTAGGGTGCGGCGATAATCTGCACGCCGAGGGGCAGCCCGCCCGACTGCTGCACGGGGACAGATAAGATCGGCAGCCCAATGAAAGAAAGCGGTTGTGTATACAATCCCAAGTTGGGGCGGGTGAGCATTTCTTGCCCGCCAATGGTCATGGTTTCTTGCCCAATGAGCGGCGCGGCACAGGGAGTGCTGGGTGCAAGGATTAGATCGACGTGCTGAAAGAGTTCCGCAAGGCGATCGCCATACCAGCGCCGAAACCGCTGCGCCTGGAGATACCAACTGGCAGGGATGAGCGCACCAGACAAAAAGCGATCGCGCGTGGCAGGGTCAAAGTCGTGGGGGCGCGTCTTTAGGTTCGGCAGGTGCAGATTGCTGCCTTCGCAGGTGGTGATTAGATAGGCAGCGGCGCGGGCGCGATGGGCTTCAGGTAAGATAACGCGCTTCGTTGCGCCAAGAGCTTGGGCGACCGTTTCCACCGCCGCAAACACTTCTGGCTGTCCGCCCGTGGCGAAATAGCTCTCGGCAACGGCAATCCGCAATCCGTCGATGCCCTGGCCCAGTTGCGGCAAGGTTGGCTCAGGGGGTCGGGGACTGCACACCGGATCGCGGGGATCGGGCCCGTGCATCAGATCAAAGCTGAGGGCAATATCGCGCACCGAGCGAGCAAACGGGCCGATGTGGTCGAGGCTGGCGCAGAATAGGGCAGAACCGGCGCGGGACACTCGTCCATAGGTCGGCTTTAGCCCAAAAATGCCGCAAAACGCTGCCGGAACGCGGATTGATCCGTTTGTATCTGACCCCAGCGAGAGGGGCACTAGCCCGCCCGCCACCGCCGCCGCCGACCCGCCAGACGATCCGCCTGCTACCCGGCTCAGGTCGTGGGGATTGTGCGTTGCGCCGTAGTGACTGTTTTCCGTCACAAACCCATAGGCGTATTCGTCCATATTCAGCCCGCCCAGCAGCACGCCCCCTGCCTTTCGCAGGGCGGCCACAGTTGCCGCGTCCGTCGAGGCTGGGGGGTTATCGCGGTTGATTTTGGAGCCTGCCAGCGTGACTACGCCCGCGATGTCCAGCAGGTTTTTGACCGCAAAGGGCACGCCTGCCAGGGGCCCCGGATCTTGCCCAGCGGCGATCGCCCGATCCACCGCCGCCGCATCTTGCAGCGCCTGCTCCCGCAGCACGTTGGTAAAAGTATTCAGCTTGCCATCCAGCGCATCAATTTGCGCCAGCGCAGCCGTCACCACAGTCTCAGCAGTGGTTTTCTGGGCACGAACCGCAGCGGCGATCGCAGTTGCATCAGCATCGAAAAGGTCGAGCATAGGAGATTTTAGAGGGCTGGGGGGACAGGATGTTGGGGTTGCCAGGTGGCTCCGTCACGCCATTACCCCATCACGCCACCCGGCCCACCTCCAAGCGGCACAAACACCGCCGCACTCTCCGCCTCTGGCAGCAGGGGAAACTCTAAGACCAACTGGGCGATCGCTGCGGTGCGTTCTAGATTGGCGATCACGCCAGGTTTACAATCGGGGGGAATGGGCAGGCCAATCAGGGCGGCTGCCTGTTCGGCATAGCGTTCCAGGTCAACAGAGGCGGCAGAGTTGGCAGAGTCGGCAGAGGACATGGCTGGGAGGCAGATAGGAGATGCAGTCCCACTCAGTCTAGGGGCTAGGTTCTCTAGAATCAAGCCTTGCGCCCTGTCCGCCCAAAATTAGCGCTGCAAGTCCGAGGTTGTATGGATGCTGAATGCTGAAGTTTTATGAGTGTTGAAACGGATGCTGAAACATATCGCCACAAAATATTTCGGATTTTCCGCAACTTACGTCAGGCAGATTGTGTCTATTTCTCTGGTGTGTTTCTGAAAAAGGAAGTTCCTGATGAAAAAGGTTTTTTGGATGACGATGGCGGCGGGGTTGGTGGCTGGCGCAGGGGCGATCGCCCTGGCGTTGCCCCAGATGTCCATTGCAGGCGGGCAGCGCGGCGGCACTCGCGTTCGCATTAGCGAAGACGGCACGCAGCTCCGGCTCACCTCGGAAGGGCGATCGCAAACCATTTCGGCAAACAGCATGAACGTGCGCGTTCTGGACGGCGTGAACTGCGAAAAGCTGCAAATTGAGCCAGAGCAAACGCTGAACGGGCAACGATTCCATCCCTCTGTTGGCATTGACCCCCAAACGGGCAACGTAGCCGTCGGCGTAATTCTGCAAGAATGCGTCGAAACGCAGCTCAGCGCTGTGTTTGTGATTGACCCGCAAGGCGAGGGCCATGCCCTCTACCGGGTGCAGGTTCCAGGCGAGCGGGTGTTGCAGGATGAGTTCACCACCTACCCCATGCGGGATTTGATCAACATCGGCTATTTGGGGAATGACCTGCTGGTGAAGCATGGCGACGCTTCCGGTTCCGCTGCGATTATGGTGTTCACGCCATCGGGCACGCCCGCCGGTCAATATGCAGGCTGCGTCTACACCGCCATCGAGGAAGGCAGAGGGCTATGTCCGCCGGACTCTGTCGCGAATTAGGCTGTTGATGTAGGCACCTCGATTAATTGCCTTGTTGCGAATCTTTGGGACGTAAATCGTTGAAATATCCTTGTCATTCTCAATCAAGATTGAATTTTTCGAGGTGCCCAAATTAGGACGGCCCTTCACCGTTATGCGAGGAAGAAGAAATGAACCAGATGGGAACTTTGATATTCTTCTGCGGAAAAATGGGGTCTGGTAAATCCACCCTATCTTGCAAAATTGCTAAAGAACTAAACGCCATTTTGTTGTCGGAGGATGAGTGGCTATCAGCCATTTATCCTGAAGAAATAAAAAGTTTTGATGATTATGTAAAATACTCAAGACGGCTAAGATCCGTGTTGAAGAATCATGTAAGAAGCATAATTAAGGCTGGAATTTCTGTAGTAATGGACTTCCCAGCAAACACAGTCAATCAAAGAGCATGGTTCAAAGAGATACTTTTATCTGAAAACATACCTCATAAGTTGATATACCTTGATGTTGATGACGAGACTTGCCTGGAGGGAATTAGGAAGCGGAGGGAAACCAACCCAGAGCGGTCACAGTTTGATACAGAAGATGTTTTTCACCATGTAACTAGTTTTTTTCAGCCACCATCAGTTGACGAGGGCTTCGGGATTGAGGTTGTCCATCGGGATGTCTTGTAGCTTGCGTTTTTCTAGTATCAAGACTGCTCAGTAGATATACTCACCCACCGCATCAGGCATAAAACGCAGGAGAGAACCCATCACCGCCTCACTGCCTGCCAGAACCCGTTGAATATACGGGAAATCGGCAGCACGGCTAACACAAAAATATACAATCACCCCTCCGGAATTCCTCCGGAGGGAAAAACCCGCTGCGTGAAAATTCGGATAGGTTACGCCCCCCGGTTACTAGAGCAAGGCTCTTCCTGCGCCTTGTGCGATAGGGCTGTGTGCCCTGATGACTCTGATGTTATTTACGACACACGCCAATCTCTAAAAGTTGCAGGAAACCGCAGGCAAGCCCCCCAATTACTGCGCCTGAGAGGACAGATTATGAGTTACTCAGTTTCTCTACTGAAAGATATTTACCTTGGGACAAGCAACTCCTATCCCTACGAATTCACAGTCTTCAACAATAAGCTGTTCTTTTCAGCGGAGAACAGCACCAGTGGTCGTGAGCTTTGGGTCACTGACGGCACAACTGCGGGCACCCAGCTTTTTGCAAACATCAGCATTAGTGGCAATTCCGACCCCTACTATTTCAACGTCCTCAACAACAAGCTGCTGTTTACGGCAAATAATGACACCAATGGTCGTGAGCTTTGGATCACCGACGGCACGGCTGCGGGCACGACGCTCCTGAAGGACATTAACCCTGGCGCTAATTCTTCCTTCCCCTACAATTTCACAGTTTTCAACAACAAGCTGTTTTTTACGGCAGAGGATGGCATCAATGGCGACGAGCTTTGGGTAACAGATGGCACGACCGCAGGGACTCAGCTTTTTGCAAATATTAACCCTGGTCTTAGTTCTTCCTCGCCTACTAATTTCACAGTTTTCAACAACAAGCTGTTTTTTAAGGCAGAGGATGGCACCAATGGCGACGAGCTTTGGATGACAGATGGCACAACCGCAGGGACTCAGCTTTTTGCAAATATTAACCCTGGCGCTAGTTCTTCCTCACCTGGCAATTTTACAGTTTTCAATAACAAGCTGTTCTTTACGGCAGAGGATGGCATCAATGGCTATGAGCTTTGGGTAACAGATGGCACAGCTACGGGCACCCAGCTTTTTGCAAACATCAGCCCTGGCCCTAGTTCTTCTTCCCCCAGCCGTTTCACGGTTTTCAATAACAAGCTGTTCTTTGAAGCAGGAAATAGCACGAATGGTCGTGAGCTTTGGGTCACCGACGGCACGGCTGCGGGCACCACGTTGCTCAGAGATATCAACCCCGGCAGCGGTAGCTCTTATCCTGACAACTTCATCGTCTTTAACAACAAGTTAGTCTTTGCCGCAGACGATGGCACCAATGGCTATGAGCTATGGATTACGGACGGCACGGCTGCGGGCACGATGTTGCTAAAGGATATTAACCCTGGTGTTGGCAGTTCCTCCCCCTTCAACTTCACGATTTTTGATAACAAGCTGTTTTTCTCCGCAATCGACGGAACCCACGGGCGGGAACTGTGGATGACCGATGGCACGGCAGCAGGCACAAAACTGGTGACCGATCTCAATCCGGGAGCAAATAGCGGTTTGGCGCTTTTCGATAGCGACTTTGAGGTTTTTGGGAGCAAGCTGGTTTTTGGAGGAACCAACGGCGGCTTCGGTTATGAATTGTTTGCGTTGCAGGGCAACTCGCCCAAGGCCCAGAGCGACAGCTTTGAGACGAATTTTGGCACACCGCTGACGATCAACGTCAGCCAATTGCTGGCCAATGACACCGACCCAGACGACAGTTCCCTCAGCGTTACCCAGGTCAGCGGCGTGGTGAATGGCACGGCTGCCTTCAACGCGACTGCCGGAACCGTCGTCTTTACGCCGACAGCAGGCTTTAGCGGTCTGGCCCGATTTACCTACACCCTGACAGACGGCACGGGGCTGGCAGATACAGCAACGGTCTACGTTCTGGTTCGTCCTGCAAGTGGTAGCCCCGGCGGGCCGGGTGGTCCGGGCGGCCCTGGCAGTCCTGGCGGCCCCAGCAGCCCTACACCTGGACAAGTCCTAAACGGCAAGCGAACTGCTGATACGCTGATCGGCGGCGCGGGCGACGATACCCTGCTGGGCAAGGGCGGCAACGATTTCCTGATCGGCAATGACGGCAAGGATTTGCTGGATGGCAGCAAGGGGAACGATACGCTGGTGGGCGGCTCCGGTGCAGATATCTTCGTGCTGCGGAGGGGGCCAGATGTAGACCGGATTATGGATTTTGAAGACGGCATCGACAAGCTGCGGCTGGCAGGGGGGATTAACTTTAGCCAGGTGCGGATGGTGCGGGGCAAGGGAGACGAAGCGGGCAATGCGCTGATTCAGCAGCGGGGCACAAACGACGTGCTGGCGATTCTGGTTGGGGTGCAAAGAAGCCTAATTACAGCGGCGGATTTTGCCTAACGGCTGAGCTAAATTCTCTTGAATAAGGCTTGACTTGCGATCGCCAAAAGCCTAGCAAAACTCTGGATTGACCCACCAAAACCGGCGATCCAAAATCGCCGCTCCAAAATCTAAAAATTAGCTAAGGGTTTGCCGCTGGGGAAATTTCTGTTCAGACATCTCCAGCGGATTTTTATTTGGGGTATTTGGGTTTTTCTGGGATTAGCTTCCTATCGCCGCGATACGGCTTTGCTTTCGGCAACATACCAGCGCCAGGGGCGGTCTGCACCTTGCGTCAGCCCGATGCGCGTGGTTTGCACGAAGGAGATTTGTCCTGCATCAAGCTGGGTCTGGAATGTGGGCGATCGCCCCTCCAGCCATAGCCCCTGCCCCGGAGCC